>JBEDEF010000188.1:0-3272 GCA_041175845.1 Verrucomicrobiota bacterium | reverse complement strand
GCGCTAGGTGGGGTCGGGGTGGCGTTCATCTATTCCGCGCAGCACTCCATCCCCCAGGCCGCGACGGCGTCATGGCTACGGCAGGACTGGTTCAAGCAACTGCTGTTTCTCACCGTGGGCGCCGGGGTGTATTGGGTAGTGTCGCTGATCGACTACCGTTTCTGGCTGCGGGTCGCGCATGGTTTCTACCTGCTCTGCCTGGTGCCGTTGGGGATCGTGCTGATCCCGGGCATTTCAGGTGAGGCCGCCTCGCGCTGGGGCGCCCAACGCTGGATCCCGCTGGGGCCGTTCTCCTTCCAACCGTCGGAAACGGCCAAGGTGGCGGTGCTGCTGATCGTCGCTGGCGTGCTCACGCGCTCGCGGATCGGCACCGTGACGGAGTCGCTCGGGGCGCTGGGGAAATTGGCCCTTGCGGTGGGTCTGCCGATGATCCTTATCCTGCTTCAGCCGGACTTGAAGTCGGCGATCGTGCTCCCCCCGATGGTGTTTTCGATGCTCTACGTCTCTCGTCTGTCCCCGCGCTTCTTCGCGGGGGCGCTGGGAGCGTTCCTGCTCCTGCTCGGGGCGTTGGCGTGGGACACCAACCGGTACGTCGCCTATATGGAAGCGAACGCCAAGTCGTTCTCGCGGGATAAGGGCGCCTTCGAGGACTCGACCTGGTTCCGCCTTCCGCTGCACGACTACCAGCGCAACCGGCTCCTCAGCTTTATCAACCCGGACAAGTACGACCCGAACGGCATCGGCTGGAACCAGCGGCAATCGCTGATTTCGGTGGGCAGCGGGGGAATGTCGGGGAAGGGTTGGACGGAGGGGACGCAGGCGCAGCTGGGCTACCTGCCGCGCTCCGTCGCGCACAACGATTTCATCTTCGCGGTCATCGCGGAGGAAAAAGGATTTCTGGGAAGCCTCACGGTCCTGGGCCTGTTTGGGATAGTGTTGTTCAACGGCATACGCATCGCCGATTCCGCCAGGGATCGGCTGGGGACGCTGCTCGCCATCGGCGTGACGGCGCTCTTCGGGGTGCACGTGTTCGTGAACATCGCCATGACCATCGGGCTGGTGCCCATTACGGGCATACCGCTTCCCTTCATCAGCTACGGTGGCTCCTTTGTGCTTAGTTGCTGCATGCTGCAAGGACTGGTCCAGAGCGTCTGGCGTTTCCGGAGGGAGTTCGCATGAACCACCCGCCCCGCGCCACCGACCGCCCTGCCGGAATCTCCTGCGCCGCAACCACCGCACCTTGGGGGCCGCCGCCAACACCGAAAGACACCCCCCATGAGCGAACAAACGCCCCGCGACGCCACACCTGACGCCGCGCACCAATACGACGAGGAGCTGGCCAACCCGCCGGCCGCCCCCGCAGTTCAGCCTGTCAGCCCCGAGGAACTAAAAGCCGGCGCCGCCGAGCGCTCTCGCCAGCGGCCCCTGCTCCAGAAGATCCTCGCCGTCTTCCAGAAGGAGCGCGGCGCGTACCGCGAGCTGATCATCAATTCCGAGCCGCTCGAGAAGCGCGTCGCCCTCCTGGTCGACGGCCGCCTCGAGAAGTTCGAGATCGAGCGCGAATCCGACCACCGAATGGTCGGCGCCATCTACAAGGGCCGGGTCAAGAACCTCGACCCCGGCCTCAAGGCTGCCTTCGTTGACATCGGCTTCACCAAGAACGCGTTCCTCCACTACTGGGACATGCTCCCGGCGGCCACGGACTCGTCGGTCGAAGTCGTCCGCGTCAACCGCCGCAAGAACGCGCCCGAGCGCGGCGCCGAGCCCACCGTCAAGGACATCCCCAGCCTCTACCCGCCGGGCAGCGAGATTGTCATCCAGGTCACCAAGGGCCCCATCGGCACCAAGGGCCCGCGCACGACGACCAACCTTTCCATCCCCGGCCGCTACCTGATCCTGACGCCGTTCAGCGACGGTTGCGGCATCTCGCGCAAGATCGAGGACCCGCACGAACGTAAGCGGCTGAAGGGCCTGATCAACGAGCTGACTCTGCCGGAGGGCGTGGGCGTGATTGTCCGCACCGCCGGCGAGGGCAAGAAGGCCCGTTACTTCGTCCGCGACCTGCACCTGCTGCTGAAGACCTGGGAAGAGATCCAGGCGAAGATGAAGTCGGATCGCGCCCCGGCGTGCCTGTACATGGAGCCCGACCTGGTCGAGCGCACCGTTCGCGACTTCCTCACCGAGGAGGTGGACCGCGTGCTGGTCGACCGCCCCGAGGACCACGAGCGCACGCAGAAGCTGGTCGGCCAGATCTCGAAGCGCAGCGCCGGCAAGATCGCCCTCTACAAGGACAGCATCCCGATCTTCGAGCGCTTCAACATCGAGCGCCAGATCGAGCAGACCGGCCAGCGCAAGGTGCCCCTGCCCAGCGGCGGCGAGATCATCATCGACGAGACCGAGGCCCTCATCGCGATCGACGTCAATACCGGCTCCCACAAGAACCGCGGTGGCGACGAGAAGAACGTGATCTACGCGGTGAACCTGGAGGCCGCGGTCGAGGCCGCCCGCCAGATCCGCCTGCGCAACCTCGGCGGCCTGATCATCATCGACTTCATCGACATGAAGGAGCGGCGCCACCGCAACGCCGTCTACGAGAAGATGGTCGAGTTGATGGCCTCCGATAAGGCCAAGAACCACATTTTGCCCATCTCGCAGCTGGGGATCATGCAGATGACCCGCCAGCGGCAGCAGGAGTCGCTGTCGTCCAACCTCTACACGGACTGTCCCTACTGCCGCGGCCGCGGCATCGTGAAGAGCGCCACCACGATGTCGGTCGAGTTGCAGCGCAAGCTGAGCTCGGTCGTGCGCCGGTTGCAGCTGCGCAACGACGCGAAGGAGTACTCGTTGCGCGTCCTGGTGCACCCGAGCATCCTCGAGCGCCTGCGGAGCGAGGACGCGGACCTGCTGGTACGGATGGAGAAGCTCTTCGGCGTGAAGTTGGCCTTCCGGGCCGACCTCAATTACCACGTCGAGAACTTCAAGATCATCAACGCCCTCACCGGCGAGGAATACCGCTGATCGGTCGACGGTGGCCGGTAGTCGGTGGACGACTGCCGGCCCTCTGTCGGAACCTCCCCGGCGCGATGCAGCCGGGGATTTCATCCCCAGACGGCGGGACGAAAACCCCGGCCGGCGCCACTTCGCCCGCAGTTCCGTCTTGCGCTCCTTCCGCCGCCCCAGGGTGCCCGCGGCCACCGCCGCGGATCGGGCCGGAGGCCCCTCCGGCCCTTCGATCCGCCCGCCCGCAGGCGAGGACGGCCCCGCTCCGTGGG
>JBEDEF010000187.1:0-5630 GCA_041175845.1 Verrucomicrobiota bacterium | reverse complement strand
AATGCGCCGCCAGCCGCTCCGCCAGCACCGTCTTGCCCGTCGACTCCGGACCAAACACCGCCACGCGGAGGGGCCCTTTCATGGCCGGACCTCCGTCCGGCGCCACGCCCTAAACCCCGCGACCGCGAGGCCAAGGAATGCGGCATACAAGCCCGCGAAGAGGTACAATCCCTGCGCCGCGTAGACGCCCACCGCGACGCAATTGACCACAATCCAGCCCAACCACGCCTCGAGGCGCTTACGCGCCTGTAGCCACTGCGCGAGGACGCTGAAGATCAGAATAAACGCGTCCGCGTGCGGCTGTGCCGCATCCGTCAGGCGGCGCATCCCTTCACCCCACGCGAAGGTCGCCAGTAAACCGATCCCCGTCAGCCGCACGCACGCGACCCCCCCCAGCCGTGTGACGGGCAAGGCCGACCGCGCGCCAACCCGACCCCGCGTCCAGGCCCACCAACCGTAGAGCTGGAGCACGAGGAAGATTCCCTGCAGCACGACGTCGGAATAGAGCCGCTGTTGCCAGAAGATCCAGCCGGAGACGGCGACCTGGACGATCCCGACTGGCCACGCCGCCACGTGCTGGCGCACCATCAGCCCGACGCCCAGTAGACCCAGCAGCGTGGCGACGACCTCCGCCCCGCTCATTCCCGCCCGGCCACGAAGGCCGCCAATTCCGCGCGCCCGATCGCGTGCCGCCCCGCGCAGCGGGGACAGCGGATCTCGATCGCCGTCTCCGCCCCGAAGAGTTCCTCCGGGTCGTGCCGCATCGAAGGCGCCAGGATCTCCATCATCCGGCCCACGTTGCAGCCACAATGCCAGCGGAGGACACGGCGCTCCAACGGCACTAGGGTCTCCTCCCGCTCCAACCGGCGCACCGAATCGACGGTCAATCCCTCCAACCAAGCGAGGTCGCAATCGGGATGTTCGGTCACGAGGATCAGTTCCTCTTCGCCCACGGCAAAGAACCGCGCTCGCCGCTGCTCGCTCCCGGCATAGAAGGCCTCCGCCGCCGCCAGCGGATCCCCGCCTTGGAACGCCACCACGCTGCGATGCGGCGGCTGCCGGCCCCGCACGACATCCGCGTAGAACAATCCCTCGGGACCCTCCTTCACGTTCTCGGTGAAGACGCGGCCCGTGACCGCGCCCGTGCCGTTGTCGCCGGCCAGAAAGAGGTTCAGGAGCGGCTCTTGGAAGTTCACGGTCCAAGCCGTCAGCTCGTTCCGCGGGCGCGAGGCGCAGTGCAGCGCAAACCCGGCGAGTGCCTGCTTGAACACCGCGTCCGGACCCGCCGGCACGTTCAGCCCGTGCTGACTGAGGTGCAGGTAGTAATCGACAAACAGCTCGCCAAAGTCGGCCCGGGCAAGGAGCGCGTTCCGGCTCCGCACAAAGGAAGTACGGATCTCGATCCCAGCGTCAGCCAGGTTGGGCGGCGTAGTCTCGGGCATCGGCGCAACCGTCCTGTAATCCGGAGCAAAGTAAAGCGCCGGCACGCTCCGCGGCGCGCCGAATCGCGGCCCGCAGGGCAGCGCGCTGGGCCGGGGCCGCCGCGAGGGGCTCGGGCGCCCGTTCCAGACGCAGACTCGCGGCACCGGACCCGCTCCCCCCGCTCCTCACCAGCAGCCCCCAGCCGGCCGGCAGATCGGCGGGCGCGAAGCAGTCCGGCTCGACCACCAGGTAGAGTTCGTCCGCCGCGTGGTACCGACGGAGACGGGAAAACTTGGTGCCGTCCCGCACGCGCCGCTCGGCCGCCTCCCGCGCCACCGCCAGCGCACGACGGCCCCGGTGCCGCAGGCCGGAGAAATCCCACGTGTCGAACTCCGGCCAGAGCGCCTCCCCGCGCCGCAACGCCGGACAGTGGGTCGCCAGCAACTCATCGAGGGCGCGGGCCCGCCGCGTCAGTTCCTCCCACCGGGCGCGCGCCGCCGTCTCCTCGTGGGCGTCCCGGCGCAGGTCCACGCGGGACTGCTTACACTCGAACACCGCACACGTGCCTTCGAGCCCGCCGGCCGCCGCCACGTCCGCGCGCCAGCTGCTCCGCGGGATCCGGACTTCGGTCGCGGCCAAATTCAGGCCCCGGGCAAGCGCCCACCCCAGCGCCAAGCGCTTGAGCTCGCGATGACGCTCCGTTTCGCCGCGGTTCACACTGCCAGCCCTTAGGGCCGGCGGGTGCGGCAAGGCAATCCCTCGCGGGAGGAAAAGTCAGCCGGCTGCCTCAGTGGCGCCCGCCGGACGCAGGGCGGGAACGTCTGGCCTGGCCGCGGTCAGTCCGACCCGCCGGACACGCCATTCCGTCCGCAAGCGTTGGTAAAACCGATGGGCTCGGCGGCGGCTGGGCGAGCCCAGCAGCAGAGAGGACCAAGCCGAACGGAAGACTTCCGGATGCGAGCGGTAGTCGCTGAACGCGACCTCGATCTCCGACCACGAGCGACAACCGGCGAGATCACGCATCAACACCCACGCGGCGGTGTAGGCGTTCCCGGTTACCAGGAGATGCATCCGCAATGCCACCCGGAGACGCCACGGTAGAAGCTGCGCCTGGAGGTGCCAAAGGACCGCGTCGCCCTGCAGGCCACGGGTGGCCTCGAGCATCTGGCGGAGGGAGCGACGGACGGGGTCGACGGAGTGGTGCATCAAGAAAGGGTTTGCGGGACCCGGCGAGCATCCCGCCCGGCCTCCGGACCGCCAATCCCACCGGGATACGTAGAGTTGCGACCGAGCCCGCTGGTGGACTGCGGGGAAGACGGAGGGCCGGTACGCACCGCACCCCGACGCCAGGCCGCCCGCAGATGGAAAAATTCTCGTCTGCAGCCTCCGCCCCCGCGCAAGCTCTCGCCGTGGACCCCACCCGACCCTCCGACCTCCAGAAGCCGCTGGAACACTTCCGCGCCCCGACGCGGCGGCTGCGGGTGCATCCGCTGGAGCAGGCGCTGCTCGGGGTGACTGCCTTGCACCTGGTCGTGTTGCCCTGGGCACTAGGTACGATGCACCCGCCGGCGCAATTCTTCAGCTTCGGCTGCTCGTTGCTCGCGTTCGCCCTTGCCCTCCTCCCGCGCAATTACTCGGAGGAAGAGAGCGGCTCGTCCGCCTTCCGGCTGGTGATGTGGCCGAAGCTCCTGCGCTTCCCGATCTTCTGGCTCGGCCTCGCTTTGCTAACCTACCTCGCCGTCGGCGCCCTGAACCCCGCCTGGCGCTACCAGACGGACGGCAAGGCTTGGTGGATGCTTCGCCTCCAGCCCATCCCGGGCCTACCCGCCGGCGTGGAGCTACCCTTCGCCCAATGGGGCCCCCTCCGGATGCTGATGCTTTACGCCTCCGCGTGGCTCACCGCCTGCGCGCTTTGGACCGGCTTCACGCGGCGGCGTCCACTGCAGCTGCTCCTCGCCGCCCTCGCGGCCAATGGCCTCTTGATCGCCCTCCTCGGCTTGGCCCAGCGCCTGGTCGGCAACGGAAAAATCTTCTGGGTCTTCGAATTTCCAGGCCGGACGCCGTTCGCGAGCTTCGTCTACAAGAATCACGGCGGGGCCTACCTCTTTCTGACCCTCGCGGTGACCTGCGGCCTCGCCGGCTGGTACTACCTCCGCGGGCAACGCCGGATGGAGAAGTCTAACCCCAGCGGCGTGCTGGCATTCTTCGCCACCTGCATCGCGGTCAGTATTCTCACCAGCTACGCCCGCGGGGCGACGCTCACGATGCTTGCCTTCCTTCTCCTTTGCATCGGCGGCTTTCTGCTGCACCAGCTCCGGGTCCCCGCGGAACACCGCCGGCCCATCGTCGCCTTCGCCCTGCTGCTCGTGTTCGGCTTCTTCCTCAAGACGGGCTTCGAGGCCCTCCGGACCGGCGAGGCGTGGGACCGTATCCGCGCCGGCCTCGCCCGCGAGGATGCCTCCCTCGAATCCCGGGAATGGGCGAGCCAAGCCACGTGGAAGATGTTCCAGGAACACGCGCTCTTCGGGACCGGCACAAGCGGCTTCCGCTCACTGTTTCCCGAGTATTTGCGGCGGGATCCGCAACTCGCCGCGATGCCGGGGCAGTGGCACCAGGCCCACAACGACGTGCTCCAGTTTCCCGCCGAGTTCGGCATCGTGGGAATGATCCCCCTCCTTCTCGGCCTCGGCTGGTGGCTCCTCCGCCTCGTCCGCAGCTACTTCTGGGAAAACGCATTCAGCGCCGCCACCGTCCTCGGGCTCCTCCTGCTCGTCGCGTACTCCTGGTTCGATTTCCCCTTTCAGTGTCCCGCGATTTTGGTGACTTGGTGCGCGCTTTGGCCGGCCGTCACCCTCTGGACCCAGTACGAGGAACAGGGCTCTCGCTGACCGGCGCCGACGCGCGCCCCGTCACTGGCCCGCCGCGACGCGCGCCTGACCCTCGCCGCGCCAACGGAACGCGGCGACGGCCTTCAGCTCACGGACCACCAGCTCGTCGCCGACAATCGCCAGATGAGCCCACGTCTCCTCCTCGGCGACTTTTGCCTGCCCGAGCAGCCGGAACGCGGTCGGGTCGGCTTGGATCAGTAGGAGGATCCCGCGCTCGTCGAGGGCGAGGATTCGGTCGCCCTGCGCCACGAGGCTTGCGTACTTGCCAAACGGGTCCGAGGTCCACGTGCGCTCGCCATCGGCGAGGCGGATGCAGGTGAAGCGGCCGTTGCCCAGGTGCAGGTAAGCGTGACCTTCGAGGATGATGGGGGAGGACATGTAGCCCTGGGCGTTGTTGCTCCACGCTTCGCGGGCGGAGAAACCGGCCCCGGCTGACTCCAGGCGGTAAAGCCAGCTCTTATTTTGGTAACTGCTGGTGAAGATCGCGTCACCCGCGACCGTCGGGGTCAGGATGTTCATCCCGCGGTAGGAGGGCACCGGGTGCTCCCAGAGGACTTTGCCTGAGGCCAGCTCGAGCCCCGCCAGCTTCTCGCGGGTCTGCACGACCAGCTGCCTCGTCCCGAGCAGGGTGGCGATCACGGGCGAGGAAAAAGCCCCGGCCGTCATCATCCCAGATTTCCCCTCGAGCGCGCGCCAGAGGATCTGGCCGTCCGCCGCGGACACCTTGACGACGGAATTCGCCGCTTGGAGGTAGACCGCGCCCTCGTCGACCAAGGGGGAGCACACGAGGCCGAAATCCGGCGCACCAGTCTCATATCGCGCCGCGAAATCAATCCGCCACCGCTCGCGGCCGCTCGCCGCATCGAGGGCGACCAGGACATCCCGCATCCCCGCCACAAACAGGGTTTCGCCATCGAACGCCGGCGTGGCCCGGATCCAGTCGCCGCGCGATTTGGCAAAGAACGGCACGGACAGCGCGCCGGGCCACTCGTGCACCCAGCGCTGCTCCCCGGTGCGGCGGTCCAGCGCGCGCACCACCTCGGCGCGCTTGTCCCGCGTCTCCGTCACAAACACGAGTTCCCGCGATACCAGCGGGCCGGAGTAGCCGGGACCGAGCGGCACACGCCAGAGTCGCTCGAGCGAGGTGTCTCCGAGCCGAGCCGGCCAGGGTGCCCCCGCCACGCGGCCGTCGCGGGCCGGTCCGCGCCACTGGGACCAGGAATCCGCCGCTGCGGGCAGGGCGAGCAAGAGGGAGACCAGGACGAGGCGCCGGGGCGAAAGGGACATCATACGGACGATGCTACGGCTCCGGCCGGGAAG
>JBEDEF010000186.1:0-6845 GCA_041175845.1 Verrucomicrobiota bacterium | reverse complement strand
GGTAGAGCTTACACTTTGCATTTAGGGCGTGGGAAAGTCAGGGGTAAGGGGCTCTCCAGAGTTCTCTACAGAAGAGCGAGTTAGGCGTTAATAAGTGGCAATACGTAGGTTTGGCACGGGGGTTGCTTACGGAAGGGCGAATCGCAATTTGATCGCCTTACTTGCCCCGCCGATGACCGCCGCTCGCCGCTTCCTCGCCCTGTTTTTGGCCCCGGTTTTTGCCTCCCTGCCAGCCACAGCGGCGTCCTATTTTTACGCCGTCGGCTCGGACAATCACGTCTACGAGGTCAGCGATGCCGGAGTGCAACGGGATGTGCGTGACCTCTCGGGACTTGTGGGGTCGACCATGGTGAACGGTGCCGCCTTTGACGCCGGTCGCAGTCAGTTCTTCTTTTCGGTTTCCGGAAGTGGCTCCGCCAATGGTTCCCTCTGGTATTGGAACCAAGCCACTAATGCGACGCCAGTCTCGCTCGGTCTCCTGCCGAGCGCGAGGCCGGATAACGGCGCTTATTGGGACGGGGCCTATTGGTATATCCAGCAGGGATCCAATACGCTGCACCGGATTGCTCTTACCTATGACGGCGCGGGGAACCCGACCGGCTTGGGTGCGGCATCCTCCGCCTCACTAGACCATACGCCAGCTCTCTCGGGCGGTGATCTTTGGTTTGGCGATATTGCGATCCAGACACTGTCCGGTACCTCTGCGAAACTGTTCGGTGCGACCGCGGCGGGAAATCAGTTTTTCTCCGTAAATTTGACCAACGGAGCGTTGAGCGGAAATCTTACAGCTTCGCTGCTCGGGACGGTTGGCTCTGGGGCCGTGGATAAAATGCAGCTTTCGTTCGATGCGGCGGGCACGACGCTCTACGGCCATGCCTATGATTCCGGTCAGTGGTACACGATCAATACGGCGAACGGCGGGCTGACGTCGCTCGCTTTCAGCAGCCTCACGACGGGGGTCTCCAACGGTTTTCAGGACATGGGAGGGGCGTCCGCGACCGCGACGCCGTCTACCGGCGTTCCGGAGCGGGGTCCGTGGTTGGCGCTCCTGTCGGTCACGCTCTTCTCGCTCGTGCTGGCGCGCCGTCGCGGCTGAGGCTGGCTCGAGTCATCCCCGCGGGGGTCCGCGTAATGGGTAGGGCGAAGGGGCCGCGGCCGACTCTGGCCGTCGGTATCACCGGAGTGATTCCGCTGAGAACCTCCTCTCGAGTTGAGGAGTCGCGAACGGGTAGCCTAGTTCCTCGTCGGAGAGGGCGGCGCTGCTGACGGGTTTGAATCATTGATTCATCGCCGGGGAATGTCACTGCGTTGTTGGGCCGCGAAAGCGACTTCAGGGTCTCACAAAGAGATGTTCATCGCCGCCCGGGTAGTCATCTAGCGCCTCGCGAAAGCCAAAAGGAGCGAGACGTGCGGACACGGTCGCGCGTGTAGAATGGGGGGGGAAGACCCGGACAAACAGCAAGCGCGCCGAAGCGAGGATCGGCAACGCGGAGTCGAGGATTGGTAATTCGTGGCCCTCTGCATCGAGTTTCACGATCGCAAAGGAGGCGATACTTCGTGCGGAACAGTACTCCCGCAGCCCAACGGTACGCACTTGCAGCGGTCGGCGGAGGCCGAGCTCGACCGCCTTGCCACGCAGCAGGGTCGCTCCCAGCCGGGTGCGAGTGGTGAACAGCGTGCGGTGGCCGTCGCACACGTCGACCGCCGCCTCCTCGATCCGCCAGCGAGGCGCGAGACCGTTGCGCCGGGCTAGCGCCGCAATGTGGCGGGCGAGGCGGGGCACCGGCTCGAAGAGATGAATCCGCGCTTGGGGCCAGCGATCTGCAACCGAGAGGGCGAACAGGCCGGTGTGCGCGCCAATATCGAGTACCTCTGGTTCAGCGCTGCCCACTAGTTCCCGATGGCGGTCGAGCGGATAGGTATTCTCGACGAAAATGCGTTCGTAGACCCGGCGCTGGGTGCGGTCCCAGATCGGCACGACGAACCCAGACCTTGACCGCGCGTCGATCGGGAACCAGCGAATCAGAAAGTCTCGCCCGTGGGCCCCAAGCCGTTCGAAGGGTCCGCGGGACGGCCGGGTGAGGGACGGGGGATGCGTCATCCGGGATGCCGTTCCGTGCCGGGTTCCGAGGGTGGGGCCGAAGGGGCTGCGCTCAACCGGTTTCCCGGACGATCGACGCAGGTGCCAGATCATCGACGGGGACCGACTGAGAACGGGGCCTGGGGGCACGGACGGACGGCGTCGGACCGTGTCCTGCGATGCGCGCCAGCAGGATCGACCACCAGCGTTTGCGGACGACCAGCGGAGCCACAATCGGCTCTCGGCGCACCAGCGCGGCGGCCGCATCGACGTCGAGCCCGAGCATTAGGATCCGCGCGAGCTGTCGGTCGACGGCGGCGGCGTAGCCATCCTTGTTGGCCCAGAAGTGATCCATCCAAGGGGCGCCTGGTCGGAGCCGGGACGTCGCGGCGAAGGCCTTCGTGACGGACAGTTGCTCGATCAGATTGTGCTGGACGCCTCGGTCCATCAGTTGATCGAGCAATTCTAGAGCTTCGTGCAGCAGCGCGTGGTGATTAGCCCCGACGGCGATCAAGCCCGCGTTCCACATGGGCTGTGGAGTGGCAAAGCGGAACCCGGCGAGTGCCTGACCTCGGATCTGCCGCCACAGCCTTTTCTGCCCGCGGCGCTTTGCCGTGGAGAGCTCATATTCGAGCTCGTGCATGAACACGTCCCCGTTCTCCAGCGCCGCGCAGAGGGGCGCGAGATCCCGGCGGACCAGGACGTCGGAGTCGTGGTAGATCACATTGGCCGGACCTTGCGCGGCGGCGTGCAGTACACACCTCAGCTCGATCCGCCAGAAGAAGTCGTGACGACCCCGCCAGGACTGGAGGATGGCGCTATCTACCTTTAGGATCCGGATCCGGTTGCCGAACCAGCCGAACGACTCGGGCTGGTCAGTCACGACACAAAACTCGCTCTCCGGCGGAGCCCAAGCCATCGCGGAAAGAATCGAGCAATGGGCCCAAGCCGCTAGTTCAGGGCGACCGCCGACAGAAAGCGTGACAAAGCGATTGAGCATGGGGTGTGGCGGATCGAGGGGAGCAGTCAGGGACCATCGGCCGAGGTGACGGGCTACGATCCAAGAAGCGCTGCTTCAGAGTTGGGGCAGGAACGAAGGATCGGTGGCGACCCTACCACCGGAAAACTTTCGCCTCCCCGTGGAAGACGAAACCCATTTGCACGTGGGTAGTGTGGGTCACGGATCGGTCAAGCGGTAACTTGAGCGTAGCGTGAAGTTTTCTGCCTCCCCTTGCACTGATCTCCGGCAAGGTGGTTGTGGGGGGGCCTTCGCGCGCCCGGCAGGAGACGAATCTTGGGTAACGTGCTGCCCCGGCTAGGAAGATCTTCGATCGAATCGCTCCCCGAGGTTCTTTGCTTCAACCGGTATGGCGTCGTCTTCGGATGGTGTGGACAATGGCCGGAGATCTCAGTGGATACGGTGAGTCCGGAAGAGAATGGGGCGGCCAACGGGATTTGAACCCGCGACCCCAAGATCCATTCTGCCGTCCGGCAGAATGCTCTAACCAGGCGTCTTGGCCGCGAGCAGGGAGGCGGCGACGATTTCCTGCCGGACGCGGTGGCCGGAGCCGGCCTTGAAGTAGCGTTCCCGCTGCATTGCGGCGGCGCGGGAGGGGAAGACTTCCCAGTGGGCGACGAAGGGTTGGAGCAACTTCTCGCGGGTGGTGCGGGTGCCGCCCTCGCGGTGGCGGCGAAACCGGCGGATGAGGTGATCGGTGTGGCCGACGTAGGAGCGGCCGTTCGCCGCGCAAACGAGGATGTAGACAAAGTACACCGCGGAAAAAATGGGGCGGCCAACGGGATTTGAACCCGCGACCCCAAGATCCACAATCTTGTGCTCTAACCAACTGAGCTATGGCCGCCGTGAAGGGTCGGGAAAATTCGGTGGCGACAGCCGGAGTGTCAACCCATTCCTCGGCCGCGTAGATCCATTCTGCCTTCCGGCAGAATGCTCTCACCCACCGAGCGATGGTCCCCGCGAGAAACCGCGCAAATTCCGGGCGGCGACGGCCCGGACAACCCATACGTCGCGCGGCTTCAGCGGCGGGCGTGCAGCACTTGGAAGCGCTGACCCAACTGGCCCGGATGCAGCAGTTGCATGAGCGCTTGCTTGCGCGGACTGAAGCGCGCCGCCTCCGCCATGCTCACCGCCGCGATCTTCGGGCCGGCGTGCCGCACAAAAAATGTCTCCTGAAATTCCAGTGCCGACATGCTGAACCCCGCCGCGTTCAACTCGGCCACGATCCAATCCCAGCACACGTGGCAGGTGAGATCCTGCTCCCCGGGCCGCGCGAGGAGGTCCCGCTCCTGCCGGTGGCAGTGATAGGCGCGCGCGGTGCCAGCCGGGCACTCGGTGCGCAGCTCGCGCTCGGTCTTGCCGTAGTCGAAGGCGAGGAAGAGCCCCCGCCACGGCTGGCGCGCGATTTTTCTGGCCAGCTGCGCGGCGGCGAGAGGGCGGTCGAAGGCGTAGCCTTCCGTCGCTGGCTGAGCGTCGTCCGGATAGGGTATTTCGCCTTCCGCGAGGGTACCATCCGCGGCGAGCTCAACGGTGCGCTCGTGCCAGGCGCCGCCGCGGTGCACGGTCCGCACGCACGGCTGGGCGTCGAACAGCTCGTTCGAGAACACGATGCAGTCTCCGGCGAGGATCAGCGGATCACCCAAACGGACCGTGTGCACGGCGGCAAAGGGGTGGTCCACACCGGCCAGCACGCTCCGCTCCGGCTCCGCCCCGAGCTCGACGAAGGTGTGGCGAGGGGCGGGCTCCGAGCCGAGCAGGTGGACGGCGGCGGCCACGACCAGTTCGCCGAAGAGGGGTCCGACGGTGGTGGAGGTGATGAAGTCGGTGCCCGGCGCGCGCCCCACTCGTTCCCGGGCGGCCCGGTAATAGCCGGCTTCCGGATGGTAAAGCGCGAGCTCCATGAACTGGGCGAACGTGAGCCGTCCGGCGGGCCCGGCAGCGGCTCGGAAAGCGGCGCGGAAGGCCGGCGAGGCGGCGGCGCGGGAGGGGGCGGATGATCCCATTTACAACGCGAGGGCGATGCCCATCGTGCGCGGGATGGGCAACCGCTTTCTCACCCT
Organism: Verrucomicrobiota bacterium; assembly: GCA_041175845.1. Taxonomy (GTDB): domain Bacteria; phylum Verrucomicrobiota; class Verrucomicrobiia; order Opitutales; family Opitutaceae; genus ER46. The sequence goes on along the minus strand of JBEDEF010000186.1, from coordinate 1,687 downwards.
CACCACCGGCGTTCTGCTGGGCGTCGCCGCGTCTTTGGCGGCGGTGAAGGTTGCAGCGGCGTGGCGCTGGTGGCCGGATCGCGACCTAGGCCGCGCGTCCGCCTATGTGCGGGAGGTGATGGAACTGGTGAACGTGCACTACGTGGAGGCTGACGCTGTAACTTACGCGGGTCTGGCGCGCCGCGCGCTGCACGGGATGGTCGAGGCGCTCGATCCGCACTCGGAATTCCTCGAAAAGGCCTCCCATGATCAGGTGGAGGAGGATCTGAGCGGCGAGTTCGGCGGGATCGGCGTCCAGGTCGAGACGCGTCAGAACCGGGTCGTTGTGATCGCTCCGATGGCGGGCACTCCCGGCGAACGCGCCGGCATCCGCCGCGGGGATGAGATTGTATCGATCGACGGTCAGGCAGTCGCGACTGGCGGGGTCGACGCGGTGGTCAGCCGGCTCCGGGGCCGGCCACGCACGACCGTGGTCGTCGGAATTCAGCGTCCAGGGGTAAAGGAACGGCTGACGCTCACGCTCACGCGCGAACGGATCCGGATCGAGAGCGTCCGTGGCGCGCGGGTGCTGGCGGACGGAGTGGGGTACGTGCAGCTGACGGAATTCTCGGAGCTCACTGGGCGGCAGTTGCGGCTGGCGCTGGCGCGGTTGGTGGAGCAGGGCAGCCGTGCGCTGGTACTCGATCTGCGGAACAACCCGGGTGGGTTACTTGAGGCGGCGGTGGAGGTGGCGCAGCCCTTCTTCCGGGAGGGGGAACTCATCGTGGAGACACGCGGTCGCCGCCCGCAGGACAACGAGCGGTTTCGGGCGTCCGGAGGCGGCGTCCCGTGGTCGCTCCCCATCGCGGTGTTGGTCAACGCGGGCAGCGCGAGTGCGGCGGAGATCGTCGCCGGGGCGTTGAAGGACGCCGGACGGGCGGTGCTCGTGGGGGAGCGGACGTTTGGCAAGGGCTCCGTGCAGTCGATCTTCAAGCTACGCGACGGCGAGGGTCTCCGTTTGACCACGGCGCGGTACTTTACCCCGGCGGGGATCTCGATCCACGAACAGGGTGTGCAGCCGCACGTCGAGGTGGTGATGACGCCAGAGGAAGATTCGCGGCTGGCGCAGCAGCGCTCCCGGCCTGATCTGGAGGCGGCGGAGTTCGAGGCGAGGTTCGGTTTTGCGCCGGTGACGGACCGGCAGTTAGAGACGGCGCTGGCGATGCTGCGCGGCCTGCGGCTGCTTGAGGGCAACGGGGGGACCCGAGGATGAGCGGGTGGATCCTGGCCTTGGAGAGTTCGTGCGATGAGTCTGCCGTAGCGTTGCTAGATCCGGCGGTCGGCCTGCGGGGCGAATGGGTGCATAGCCAGGTTGCCTTGCACGAGCGCTACGGCGGGGTGGTGCCCGACCTAGCGACCCGGGAGCATCTGCGGAACCTGCCAGGGTTACTGGCGCGGGCGCGGGACGAGGTGGGGTTTGGCAGGGTGGGCGCGGTCGCGGTGACGCATGGTCCGGGGCTGGCGGCTTGCCTGGCGCTGGGGGTGGCGGCCGGCAAGGCACTCGCGTTGGCGCTGCGGGTGCCCCTGCTGGGCGTGAACCACCTGCGGGGGCACGCGTGGTCCCCGTTCCTCCCGGTCCACGCCGCGGCGCCGGCGGAGTTTTCCGCGCGCCTGGCCGGACTTCTCCCGCACCTCGGACTGATCGTCT
>JBEDEF010000185.1:0-3272 GCA_041175845.1 Verrucomicrobiota bacterium | reverse complement strand
AACGGAGATCTCGGGGGCGTCCGGCATGACGCGGAGTCCACCGGCGCCGAGCGCGCGCGCCAACCCCATTTTGCGGCCGGGCGAGGTTTTGCCTCGTTTCGGCACCCCGGGCCGGCACGCTGCCGCGACCGCGATGCCCCGCTACGACACCCTGCTGCTCGACCTGGATGGCACTCTGGTGGACGCGTTCACCACGATCCACCGTTCCTATTGTCACGTGCTGCCCCAACTCGGGCGGCCAACCCCCACCCTCGCGCAGGTTCGCGCGGCGGTCGGAGGCGGGCTGGAGCGCGCGATGGGGCACTTCCTCCCGCCCGAGCTCGTGGCGGAGGGCGCGCGCCTCCACGTGGCGTACACCGACGCGATTTTACTCGAGGACGTCCGCCTGCTGCCCGGGGCGCGGGAGTTGCTGGAGGCGGAGTACGCCCGCGGCGTGGTGCTGGCGGCGTTCACCAACAAGCGGGGTGAGCACTCGCGGCGCATCTGCGCCCACCTCGGCGTCACGCCACTCCTGCGTGGGGTGTTCGGCGCCGGCGACACCCCGTGGCTCAAACCGCAGCCGGAATTCGCGGCCTACGTCCTCGGCCAACTCGGCGCGCGCGCGGAGAGCACCCTCCTCATCGGAGACTCGCCCTTCGACATCGCGGCCGCCCACGCGGGCGGTTTCGCGTGCTGGGCCGTCTGCACCGGCACGCACGGCGCCGCGGAATTGACGGCCGCCGGCGCAGACCGGGTTCTACCCGGGCTGCCCGAAGTGCAGGCCGCCCTCGCCACCCCCTGAGCCGGGGGTAGTTTCGCCTTTTCCCCGCGCCGCGCCGGCCCATCCTTCAACGCACCCCGCCCCATGAAGCTGACGCTCCTCGATTGGTCGATCATTCTCGTCTACCTCGCCGGCTGCCTCGCCGCCGGACTTTGGATGCGGCGCTTCGTGCGCGGCGTGCAGGACTTCGCGGTGGCCGGGCGCGAAATGGACGTGAACCTGGGCATCGCCTCGCTGGCGGCGACGGAGCTCGGGCTCGTCACGATCATGTACACCGCGCAGCTCGGCTACGAGAAGGGCTTCGCGGGGGCGGCGATCGGCGTGATCATGTGGCTGGTGATGTGGTTCGTGGGCCGCACCGGGTTCGTGATCGGTCCGCTGCGTGCCTCCGGGATCATGACCATCCCGGAACTGTTCGAGAAGCGCTTCAGCCCGCGCGTGCGCTGGCTCGCCGGGCTATTCGTGGTCCTCGGCGGACTGCTTAACATGGGCATCTTCCTCCGGCTCGGGGGCGAGTTCCTCGTCCACGCGATCGGCCTGCCGCCGGGGGCCCTCGAATGGACGATGACCGCCCTGCTCGGCCTGGTCCTGCTCTACACCGCGCTGGGCGGGATGCTCTCGGTCCTCGTCACCGATTACCTGCAATTCCTGGTCATGGGCGTGGGCATCGTCGTCACCTCGGTACTGGTGCTGGTGCAGATCGGCTGGACACCGCTCACCGCGGGGCTTGAGGCCGCCTGGGGCGCCGGTCAACTGAAGGGGCACCCGTACAACCCGCTCCACGAATCCTCCTTCGGCTGGGGCTACCTGCTCTGGCAGTTCGTGTTCCAGCTGGCAGTGGTAACGACGTGGCAGACGCAGATCAGCCGGGTGCTCTCGGCGCGCAACGCGGACACCGCGCGGACGATGTACCGCCGTACGGCGTTCTACTTCGTCGGCCGCTTCCTGCTGCCCGGCCTCTGGGGCGCGGCGGCCTGCGTGTGGTTCGCAGCGCAGGGCGGGTTGCCAGAGGGGCTGACCAGCCTGACAGCGATGCCGCACTTCCTCGGCGTGGTGCTGCCGGCCGGCCTGATCGGGCTGGTGGTGGCCGCGATGCTGGCGGCCGAGATGTCGACCGACAGCGGCTACATGCTCACCTGGGCAACCGTGATCTACAACGACCTCGTCGCCCCGTGCCTCAAGCGGCCGCTGACCCCGCCCGCGCAACTGCGCCTCACGCGGGCGCTGGTCGTGGCGATCGCCGTCTTCCTGCTGTTCTACGGGCTCTGGTACGAACTCCCGGGCAACGCGTGGGACTACCTCGCCGTGACCGGTAACATCTACCTCGCCAGCGTCTTCACGCTGCTCGTGGCCGGGCTCTACTGGCCGCGCGCCAACGCCACCGGCGCGGTCGCCGCGCTGGTCCTCGGCGCGGTGGGCCCGGTTGCCTTTCTGGTCCTCGGCCAGCGCCTCGCGATCGCACCCGAGGTGGCCGGCGCCTCCTCCTTCACGCTCGCGGCCCTCGGGATGGTCGTGGGCTCGTTGCTGTCACCCGCCCGACCCGTCCGCTCATGAACACCGCCCTCGTCGCCCTCTGGGGCCTCCTCCTCGGAGCCTCCATCCTGTGGTACGGCTTCTTGGTCTTCCACGTCGGCTGGAAGGCCGGCCGCGAGATCCGCGACCTCACCGCGACCCTCGGGGCCGCCGACCGCCCGCCGCCGGAACGGCGCTGAACGCGCGCCGTCCTGCCGTGCCCTCCCCGACCGCCACGCTCAGCGGCGTCATCGAGCGCATCGTTTTCCTCAACGAGGAGAACCACTACACCATCGCCGAACTCCGCCCCGAGGCCGCCGCCGGCGCCGGCCGGGCCCGGCCCCCGCTGGTCACGGTGATCGGCGCCCTCCCGGGCGTCGAGTGCGGGGAGACCCTCCACCTCGGCGGCGAATGGGTCCGCCACGCCCAACACGGCGACCAGTTCAAGGTCGCCACCTTCCGCAGCGAGCTGCCCTCCAGCGTCCACGGCATCCGCCGCTACCTCGGCAGCGGCCTCGTCCCCGGCATTGGGAAGGTCTACGCCAACAAGATCGTCGATGCCTTCGGCACCGACACGCTGCGGATCCTCAGCGAGGAGTCCGCCCGCCTCCGCGATGTCGCGGGCATCGGCCGCAAGCGCGCCACCGCGATCAAGGAGGCGTGGGACGCCAAGCGCACCGAGCGCGACCTCTACATCTTTCTCCAGACCTACGGCGTCACCCCCGCCCAGTGCGTGAAGCTGGTGCGGCAGTTCGGCGCTGACGCCCGGCGCATCCTCTCGCAGGAACCCTACCGCGCGGCCCGCGAGATCGAGGGGATCGGCTTCCGCACCGCCGACCGCATCGCGATCAACCTTGGCTTCGCCAACGACGCTCCGCCCCGCCTCGACGCCGGCATCCTCTACGCCCTGGAGACTTTGCAGGAGGAGGGCCACACCGCGTTCCGCGCCGCCGAACTCGCCGACCACACCGCCGCGCTGCTCGAAACCCCCGCCGCCCGC
>JBEDEF010000184.1:0-4770 GCA_041175845.1 Verrucomicrobiota bacterium | reverse complement strand
ATCCCCGCCGCTGGCTACCGACGACCCGCGACGAGGCCGCCGCCCGCGGCTGGGAGGAACTCGACGTGGTGCTGGTTTCCGGCGACGCCTACGTCGACCACCCCGCGTTCGGCACCGCGGTCATCGCCCGGATGATCGAGCGCGAGGGTCTCCGCATCGCGATTATTTCCCAACCGAACTGGCGCGACGACCTCCGCGACTTCCGCAAGTTCGGCGCGCCCCGGCTCTTCTTCGGGGTCACCTCGGGGTGCATGGACTCGATGGTGAACCGCTACACGGCGGCCAAGAAGCTGCGCAGCCAGGATGCCTACACGCCGGGCGGCGAACACGGCTTCCGCCCCGACTACGCGGCTACGGTCTACTCGCGCACCCTGAAGCAGCTTTACCCCGACGTCCCGGTCCTGCTCGGCGGGATCGAGGCCAGCCTGCGGCGGGTCACGCATTACGACTACTGGTCGGACACGCTCAAGCCGGGGATCCTGGCCGAGAGCGGCGCGGACATGCTGGTGTACGGGATGGGCGAGCTGCCCCTCCTCGAAATCCTCCGCCTGCTCAAGCAGGGGGTTCCCTTCTCGTCCCTGCGCACGATCGCCCAGACGGCGGTGCTGCTGCCGCCCGGCGCGCCGGTGCCGAAGAACCAGCATTGGGAGGACTTCACCCTCCACAGCCACGAGGAGTGCTCGCGGGACCGCGCGCTCTACGCCCGCAACTTCAAGGACATCGAGACTGAGTCGAACCGGGTGAAGGCGCGGCGGCTGATCCAGCCCACGGGCGAGCGCCTGCTCGTCGTCAATCCGCCGTTCCCGACGATGTCCGAGCGGCAGATCGACTCGAGCTTCGACCTGCCGTACACGCGGCTGCCGCACCCGAAGTACCGCAAGCGGGGGCCGATCCCCGCCTACGAGATGATCAAGCACTCGATCAACATGCACCGCGGGTGCTTTGGCGGGTGCAGCTTCTGCACGATCTCGGCGCACCAGGGGAAGTTCGTGGCCAGCCGGAGTAAGGCCAGCATCCTGCGCGAAGTGGAGTCCATCAAGCAGATGCCGGACTTCCGCGGCACGATCTCCGACCTTGGCGGCCCCTCGGGCAACATGTACAAGATGAAGGGCCGCGAGCAGTGGATCTGCGACGAGTGCGTCCGCCCCAGCTGCATCTGGCCGGACGTCTGCCGGAACCTCGACACCGACCACACCGCCCTGCTCGACGTCTACAAGGCGGTGCGCGAGACCCCGGGGGTGAACCACGCGTTCGTGACCAGCGGACTCCGCTACGACCTGTTCCTGCACAAGCACGCCAAAGGTCAGGAGAAGGAGAGCCACGAGCGCTATGTCGACACGCTCGTGGAGCACCACGTGTCCGGCCGCCTCAAGGTGGCCCCGGAGCACACCTCGGATGCGGTGCTGCGCGTGATGCGGAAGCCCTCTTTTAAATACTTCCGGCGGTTCAAGGAGAAGTTCGACGCCGCCAAGCAGCGGCTCGGTCGGGACAACCTGCAGATCATCCCCTATTTCATCAGTTCGCATCCAGGCTCACGCCCCGAGGACATGGCCCAGCTGGCGGTGGAAACCAAGGAGCTGGGTTTCAAGCTGGAGCAGGTGCAGGACTTTACGCCGACCCCGATGACGGTCGCGACCGAGATCTACGCCACGGGCGTGCACCCCTACGACCAGAAGCCGGTCTGTGTCGCTCGCTCCCCTGAGGAAAAGCAGGAACAGCGCAGCTTCTTCTTTTGGTACAAGCCCGAGATGAAGGCCGCGCTCCGCTCCACGCTCCGGCGCCTCGGGATGGGCGAGACGGCGGCCCGGCTGCTCGGCGACGGTTCGGCCAAGGACCGGATGCTGGCCGAGGACGCGATGTCGTGCGGCGGATTGCCGCCGCCTCCCCCCGCGCCGGTGCGCCGGCCCTGGTTTAAGCGGCGAGATCGCGGCTGAGGCGTGCGCCGGCACCCTACGCGCTACCAACCGAGGCTGCGGCGGGGGCGCAGGGGTTGGTAGAGGTCGGGCGGCAGTTCCTCCAGGAATCGGCTCGGGCTCTGCAGCATCGCCGGTCCCCCCTTGGTGTTGAGCTTCGGGAAGCAGAGGTAGAGCTCGTCGCGCGCGCGGGTGACCGCCACGTAAAACAGCCGCCGCTCCTCCTCGACGTCGCCCGCCTCGATCGCGCGGCGCAGCGGGAAGCTGCCCTCGGCGAGGCCGATGAGGAACACGGCGGCGTACTCGAGGCCCTTGGCCTGGTGCACCGTGGTGAGGCGTAGGGCGTCCTCCGTCGGATCGGCGGAACGGTCGCCCGTCTCGCTGCCGAGGAGCATCACCTGCGCCAGCAGCTCGTGCATGTCCTCGTGCCGGCCGGCGAAGCCGACCAGCGAGCGCAGGTCGTCGAGCCGCGACTCGTAGTTGGCGTAGGCGCCCTTGAGGTAGTCCCCGTACCAGCCGTCGAGGGCGATCTCGACCGCGTTGTGGGGCTTGAGGGTGCGCATCACGTCGCGCACCTGCCGCAGGGAGGCGGTGAACTTGGGCCACTCCTCGCGGGCGTCGCGGGGCACGCGCGAGGCGACGTCGTCCGTGCCGAGGGCGTCCACAAAGTCCTGCTGCATCAGCCGCGCGTGGTCGAGGGCGGCGGCGTGGAGCTTCTGCGCGTTCTTGTCGCCGACCTTGGGGAGCAGCACTGCAATGCGGCCCCAGGCGGCGGTGTCGGCCGGATTGAAGACGAAGCGGAGCAGCGCGACCAGGTCGCGCACGTGCGCCTGCTCGAAGAACCGCACCCCGCTGGTGATCTGGTAGGGGATCTGCAGCCGCGCGAGTTCCAGCTGGATGTCCAGCGCCTGGAAGTGCGCCCGGTAGAGGATCGCGATGTCCCGCAGGGAGCAGCCCTCGTCGATCAAGCCGCGGATCCGCTGCACGATGAACTGGGCCTGTTCGCGGCCGTCCATGGTCTGGACGTAGTATGGCTTCTCGGAGTTGGCCCGGTGGGGGCGGAGCTCCTTCTCGAAGGCGCGGCCACGCGGCTGGGCGAGCAGCACGCCATTGGCGAGGGCGAGGATCTGCGGGGTGGAACGGTAGTTGGTCTCGATGCGATGGATGACCGTCCCGGGGTGCCGGTCCGGGAAGGTGAGGATGTTCTCCACGTTCGCACCGCGCCAGGTGTAGATGCACTGCGCATCGTCTCCGACCGCCATCACCCGGTGGTGCGACCCGATCAGATCCACGATCTGCGACTGGAGCACGTTGGTGTCCTGGTACTCGTCGACAAGCACGTGACGGAAGCGGTGGGCGAAGTACTCGCGCGTCTCGGGTGAGCGGCGGAGCAGGTCGAGCCAGAGCTCGAGCAGGTCGTCGTAGTCGAGCTGGCAGCCCGCGCGCTTGCGCTCCGCGTAGGCGCGGGCGAACTCCGGCAGGCGGTCGCGGATCTCCTCATGCTGGGGGAAGAAGCGCTGTACGGTCTCCGCCAGCGTGAGCTGGGTGTTCCGGGCCATCGAGAGGATGGCGTGCAGGGGTCCCGGCTTGGGGTGCGTCTTGTCCTTGAAAAACCCCTTGTCGAGAGCATCCACCGCGTCGCGCAGCACGCCCTCCGACTCCTCCGCGTCGAGGATGGTGAAGCTGCGGGGCAGCCCGATGGTCTCGCCGTGGAGACGCAGGGTGCGGTGGCCGATGCTGTGGAAGGTGCCGCCCCAGAAGCGGCCGGGTTCGACGCCGGTGAGCTCGTGCACCCGGTGCAGCATCTCCTTGGCGGCCTTGTTGGTGAAGGTGAGCAGGAGGATCTCGCCCGGGCGCACCCCCTGGGAGAGCAGGTAAGCCACCCGGTAGGTGAGGGTGCGCGTCTTGCCGGAGCCCGCGCCCGCCAACACCAGTAGCGGCCCCGGTTCAGCCGTGACGGCGTGGAACTGCTCGTCGTTCAGCTCAGCGCGGAAGTCGATGGGCGGGAAGGCCGGGAGTGCGGGATCAGACGGGAAGGCCATGCGGAGCGGCCGCCAAGGGCGCAAAATCCTCGGACGGGCGCAAGGGGTTTCCCCGTCCGGAAACTCTCCGCTCGCTCCCGCGCCGCCGCGCGCGCAGCCTTTGGGCATGAAGACTGCCCTGTTTTGCCTCGGGCTCGTCCCCGCCTTGGCCGGCGCTCCCGCGCTGACCCTCTACCACCAAGGTTTCGCCGTCGTCCGCGAACGCGTGCCCCTGCGGCTCGCGGCCGGCGAGACAGAGACCGCCTTCGCCGGCGTCACGGCGCAGGTCGAGCCGGACTCGGTAGTGCTGCGCGACCCGGCCGGAAAAGTCGCGTTTCGGGTGCTGGAGCAGAGCTACCGTGCCGATGTCGTGTCGCAGGCGCTGCTCCTCACGCTCCACGAGGGTCGCGAGCTCGATTTCCTGGTGCGGGACCGCGACGCGCGGGAGCACACCGTCCGGGGCAGGGTCATCCGAGGTGGGCACCAGCCCGGGGGCGAGCCGGTCGCGCCGATCATCGAGGTCGAGGGCAAGGTGCGCTTTTCGCTGCCGGGAGAACCCCTGTTCCCGGCCCTTGGCGGCGACGGCATCCTGCGGCCCACGCTGTCGTGGCGCCTGGCCGCTGCGGCGGCCGCCGATTTCGAGGCCGAACTGGGCTACGTTACGGGCGGGCTCGGCTGGCAGGCTGCCTACAATCTCATCGCGCCGGTGAACGTCTGCCCGCTCTGGTTCGAAAGCGTGACCCAACCGACGAGGTCGAGCAGGTCTCCCTGCTCCGGCGCGATGAGATTGTAGGCAGCCTGCCAGCCGAGCCCGCCCGTAACGTAGCCCAGTTCGG
>JBEDEF010000183.1:0-2508 GCA_041175845.1 Verrucomicrobiota bacterium | reverse complement strand
TTGAAACTCCGGCCCCGTGGCGGGGGCTGTCGAGCGGATTCGCCCCCGACTCGCCGCGCCAGCCTTCCGCGGACGACGCGCGCGCCGAAAGCGGCCTTGACGGCCGCGGCGGCCGGCGGTGTCGATCAGGGATGGTCCCGTCCCTCCCGTGGCGCGCGCCGGCGTTGAGCCTCCTGCTGGGGGCCGCGCTTGGCTCGGCGGGGTGTCAACGGGATCCCGCGGCCGTGCTGACCGCGGATGCGGGCGCGGGCATCTACCGGGCGAAGTGTGCGGACTGCCACGGCGCCAAGGGCGAGGGCGTCGAGGGCAAGTACGGCTCGGCGCTGACCGGCGACTGGTCCCTAGCCCGCCTCACACGCTACACCGCGCTCAATATGCCGGATGACGCGCCGGAGACGCTGTCTGCCGCGGAGGCGCAGGCGGTTTCGGCCTACATTTTTGACGCCTTCTATTCTCCCGCGGCGCAGGCGCGGCTGAATCCCCCCCGCCGCGAACTCCAGCACCTCACCAACGCGCAGTATGCGATCTCGGTCGCCGACCTGCTGGGCGGGCTGGCGGCGCCGGTCGCGGCACCGGAGTCGCCCGCGCCGGCCGCCGGGGGGCTGTCCGCTGTGTATTACGCCGCGGCCCAACGCGGCCGGTTCGATGCGGCCAAGGCGACGCACCGCGGGGTCGATCCCGGCATCGATCTGGAGTTTACCCCGGGTTCGCCGGTCCTCGAGCGGGCGGGCGCGGCGGAGTTCTCCGTACAATGGCGCGGCTCGCTGCTGGCGGAGGAGACCGGCGAGTACGAATTCATCGTCCGAACGCCCAATACGGTCCGTTTCTGGATCAACGCCGAGCCGGGCCTGGTCGCCGACGTCAGCCTCGACGTGAACGTGTCCAACCCAACGCAGCCCGATCACCGCGTGACGGTGCGGCTGCTGGCGGGACGGCGGTATCCCGTCGCCATCGATTATTGGGCTTTGCCGGAGAAGCCCGGCGCGCCACCGCCGGCGATCGCCCTGCGCTGGAAGCCCCCGCGCGGCACGGAGCGCCCGGTGCCCGCGCGCCTCCTTTCTCCAGTGCCCACGCGGCCCACGTTCGTGGTCACGACGCGTTTCCCGCCGGACGACGGCAGTCACGGTTACGAGCGGGGCTTGTCCGTTTCCGCGGAATGGGACGAGGCGACGACGCGCGCCGCGTTCGAGGTGGCCGCGCACGTGGGGCGGCGGGTTGACCGCTTGGCCGGTACGCGGCCAGGCGAGGCGGCGCGGGCGGGTCGGATCGAGGCGCTGGCGGCGCGGTTCCTCGCGGGAGCCTTCCGCCGGCCGCTCACCGCGGAGGAGCGCGAGGCCCACGTCGCGGCGGTGTTTCGCGGCGCCCCGGATCCGGAAACAGGCCTGCGGCGGGTGGTGCTGTTCGCCCTCAAGTCACCGCGTTTCTTGTATCCCGACCTACCGATGCCCGAGGCACCCGGATCGCGGGTGGCGGCGCGCCTGGCGCTCAGCCTGTGGGACTCGGTGCCCGACGCGCCGTTGGCGGCGGCCGCCCGTGGGGGCCTGACGACGCCGGCGGAGGTGACCGCGCAGGCGACCCGGATGCTGAATGACCCGCGCGCGCGGGCGAAACTGCGGGCGTTCTTCGAGCACTGGCTGCAGCTGCGCTTTGTGGAGAGCCTGCCGCCCGATCCGGCGCATTTCCCCGGCTTCACACCCGAACTAGCAGAGGATCTGCGGACCTCCCTGCGTCTCTTTCTGGACGACATCGCGTGGGACGGTTCGGGTGACTTCCGCGAGCTCCTCCGCGCCGGCCACGTTTTTGCCAACGCCCGCGTCGCCGGGTATTACGGCTGGCCGGCGCCCTCGGGTGATGGCTTCGCGCGGGTGGTGGCGCCGCCCGGTGAGCGGAGCGGCGTCCTCACGCATCCCTACCTGCTCGCGGCGCTGTCCCACCCGCGTTCGAGCTCGCCCATCCTGCGCGGCGTTTTCCTCACCCGCGGCATCGTCGGCCGCTCCCTTCGTTCGCCGCAGGTGGCGGTGGCCTTCAACGACGCGGAGTTCGCGCCCGGGATGACGATGCGGGAGAAGGTGGAGAAGCTGACGCGGGCGGAGAACTGCCAGGGCTGCCACGCCGTCATCAATCCGCTCGGATTCAGTCTGGAATGGTACGACGCGACGGGGCGTTTTCGCCGGGAGGAGAACGGCTGGCCGGTCGATGCGGCGAGCGACTACGTGGCGGACGACGGCCGGGCGGTGCGGTTCGGCGGCGCGCGCGACGTGGCCGAGTTTGCGCTGGCGCACGCGCCCTCGCTCGAGGCCTTTGTCGAGCAGCTGTTCCACCACCTCGTGAAACAGCCGGCGATCGCGCATGGCCCGGGGGTCCTGGCGGACCTGCGTGATTCCTGGGTCGCTTCCGGCCACGATCTTCGTCAATTAATGGTGCGGATCGCCACCCTCGCCGCCCTCCACGGTCTGGAATCCCCGCCCCTCGCCGCCCGATGAACCCCATCCTCCGCCGCTCTTTCCT
>JBEDEF010000182.1:0-3360 GCA_041175845.1 Verrucomicrobiota bacterium | reverse complement strand
ATACCGCCCGGTGAACGTGCCCGGCGCGCGCGCGAGCTGCTCCGGCGTGCCCTCGGCGACCACCTGGCCGCCGCCGTCGCCGCCCTCCGGGCCGAGATCGATCACCCAGTCCGCGGTCTTGATCACGTCGAGGTTGTGCTCGATCACGATCACGGTGTTCCCCGCGTCCCGCAGGCGGAAGAGCAGATCCATCAGCCGCTGGATGTCGGTCCAGTGTAGGCCGGTGGTCGGTTCGTCGAGGATGTAGAGCGTCGCGCCCTGCTGGCGGCGGCTGAGCTCCAGCGCGAGCTTGATGCGCTGCGCCTCGCCGCCCGACAGCGTGGTCGCGGACTGGCCGAGCGCGAGGTAGCCGAGACCGACCGCGTCGAGGGTGGCCAGCTTGTCCACCACGCGGGGCACGTGGCGGAAGAGCTTCAGCGCCTCCCGCACGGAAAGGTTGAGGACGTCCGCGATGGATTGACCGTGGAAGAGGACCTCGAGGGTCTCGCGGTTGAAGCGCCGCCCGCCGCAACTCGGGCACGGGGCGAACGCATCCGGCATGAACTGCATGTCCAGCTGGATCGCACCGTCGCCCTGGCAGCGCTCGCAGCGCCCGCCCCGCACGTTGAAGGAGAAGCGGCTGGCCTTGTAGCCCCGCACCCGGGCCAGCGGGACCTGCGCGTAGAGGTCACGCAGGAGCGGCAGCAGGTCGACGTAGCTCGCCGGGTTCGAGCGGGGGCTGCGACCAATGGGCTCCTGGTCCACCTGCACCAACTTGTCGAAGAACTCGAGGTTCTCGATCCGGCGGTGCGGGCCGGGGATCGTCCGCGCGCCATTGAGCCGCCGCGCGGCCTCCGCCGCCAGCACGTCGAGCACGAGGGTGCTCTTGCCGGAGCCGCTGACGCCCGTGACGCAGGTGAGCAGGCCGACGGGAAAGCGGACGTCGATCTCCCGGAGGTTGTGCGCCCGCGCGCCGCGCACGGTGAGCCACGCGCCGTCGGGCGTCTTGGCCGCCGCCTCCCGGCTGACCTGCAGGCGCCGGCCGAGATACGCGCCGGTGAGGGACTCCCGCGCGGACCGTTGCTGACAATCCGCCGGAGTGCCTTGGAAGAGGAGTTGGCCGCCCTCGACGCCCGCGCCGGGGCCGAGCTCGAGTAATTCGTCGGCCAGCCGCATCGTGTCCTCGTCGTGCTCCACCACCACCACCGTGTTCCCCCGGTCGCGGAGGGCCGTGAGCGTGTCGAGGAGCTTCTGGTTGTCGTGGGGGTGGAGGCCGATGCTCGGCTCGTCGAGGACGTAGATCACCCCCATCAGGCCCATCCCGAGCTGGGTGGCGAGGCGCACCCGCTGGGCCTCGCCGCCGGAGAGCGTCCCGTAGTCCCGGTCCAGGGTCAGGTAGCCGAGACCGGTCTCGAGCAGGAAGCGCAACCGCTCGCGCACGCCGCCGATAACCTCCTTCAGGGCAGGATCCGCCGCCGGCCCGCCGGCGAGGGCTTCCGCCGCGGCGGCCGCGCCGGCGACGTCCAGGCGCATGAACTCCGGGAAGGAAAGCCCACCGAGCCGCACGGCGGCGCTGCGCGGATTCAGGCGGGCCCCCCGGCAGGAAGGACACTCGCCGCTGACCATGTAGGTCGCGAGCCGCGCCCGGAACCCCTCGCTGTCGGTCTCGCGGAAGCTCTCTTCGAGGTCGGCGATCACGCCGGGAAACGGCATCGCCCGCGCCTCGCGCATCCGCCGCAGCTTGAAGGCGAACTGCCGTTCCTTGGCCCCGTGCAGCAGGGTCCGGCGGACCTCGGCGGAAAGATCCGCCCAGGGCTTCGTGGCATCGAAGGGCAACTGTTCCGCCAGTTGCCGGAGCAGCGCGTTGTGGCGGATGATCAGGTTCTTGCCCCCGATCCGCCACGCCTTGATCGCGCCGTCGTCGACGGACTTGGCGGGGTCCGGCACGACGAGTTCCGGCGCGAAGCGCAGCCGGCGCCCGATGCCGTCGCATTCCGGGCAGGCGCCGTCGCGGTGGCTGAAGGAGAAGTGCCGGGTGGTCAGCCGCGGGAAGACCTCGCCGCACGTCTCGCACGCGAGCGACTGGCTCAGCGGCACCTCGCGCCACGGGGCGTCGGCCTTCGGCTGGGCCAGCACGCTCGCCCGGTCGCGACCTTCGCGGAAGGCGAGCTCCAGCGAGTCGGCCAGCCGGCTGCGCTGCTCCGCGGTCGCGACCAGCCGGTCGACCACGAGCTCCACCTCCAGCTCCCGGGTGCCGGAACCGGAAGGGAGCAGCCCCGGGTCATCGAGCGAACGGACCTCACCCGCGATCCGGACACGCTGGAAACCCCGCTGCCGGAGGCGCGGCAGCTCATCGCGGAGGACGCTGGGGCGCGCGCGGAGGCAGGGGGCTAGCACGAGGATCCGCTCGCCCGCGCAGGCGGTGAGCACGTGCTGCACGTTGTCGTCGAGGGAGCGCTGCACGACGCGACCGCCGTCGGCTGGGCAGCGCTGCTCGCCCGCGAGGGACCAGAGGAGTTGCGCGTAATCGGCGATCTCGGTGGCCGTGGCGATGGTGGTCCGGGGCCCGCCGGCGCCGGTGCGCTGCTCGATCGCGAGCACGGGAGAGAGCCCGTGGATGAAGTCGACCTCGGGCCGCTTCAGCTGGTCGAGCGCGGCGCGCGCGGCGGCGCTGAGCGACTCGATGTACTTCCGGTAGCCCTCCGCATACAGGGTGTCGAAGGCGAGCGAGGACTTGCCGGAACCGCTCGGACCCGTGATCACGACCAGCTTGCCGCGGGGCAGCCGCACCTCGAGGTTCCGCAGGTTGTGCTCGCGGGCTCCCTTGATGTGGATGTGGGTGGCGGCGTGCATCGGCCGGCGGAGCGTGGGCGAATTCCGGGGCGCGTCAAAGCCGCAGGCTGCTCCGGTGGTTGCCGCGGGCGAGAACCCCGCCACCGTGGGTCAGATGGCATCCGCCCCGCAGCCCGTCCTCCTCTTCGATGCCGAATGCGCCCTCTGCCGGCGGTCGGTGCAGTGGCTGATCCGCCGCGACCCGCGGGGGCGACTGCGCTACCTGCCACTGGGATCGGCGGTAGCGGCGGAACTGTGCGTTTCCCGGGGGCTGCCCGCGCAGGGGCCGGATTCCCTGGTGTTCATCCCGGACTGGTCCGACCGGCTCGCAGGGCCCTTGCACCTGCGCTCCTCCGGGGCGCTGCGGGCGGCAGCGGCCCTCGGCGGCTGGTGGCGGACGGCGCACCTCCTGCGGCTGGTGCCCCGCACCTGGCGCGACGCCGTTTACGCCCGCGTGGCGGCTCGCCGTCGGCAGGGCGGGGCCGCTGCGGCGGAGGTTCCCTTTTCGCCGTCAGAGCAAGCCCGGCTCATCGGGGGACCCGGCGGTCT
>JBEDEF010000181.1:0-7454 GCA_041175845.1 Verrucomicrobiota bacterium | reverse complement strand
AACGCGGCACATCCGCGGACGGGCAAGGTGCGTCGGCCCCAAGCGCCCAGCTTTGTTGCGGTTGATCGGCGGACAGGGCGGGTGGTCTGGCAGGACGCTTCCCCCGGCGGCCGTATCCTCACCGGCCAGTGGGGTTCGCCAAGCCACGGGGTGGTCGACGGCGTGGCGCAGGTCGTCTTTCCCGGCGGCGATGGCTGGCTTTACGCATTCGCCCCGGCGGATGGACGGCCGCTCTGGAAGTTCAACTGCAAGGCGCACGAAAAAGCCTCCCCGGAGGGCGAACCAGAGACGACTTTCAGCCTGGTGGCGGCGCCGGTGTTCACCGGCCACCGGCTGCTCGTGGCGGTGGGCGAGCCGGAGGCCGGGAGCGGCCCGGGTGCCTTGCGCTGCATCGACGCCCGCGGCCGCGGCGACCTGACCGCGAACGGCGAGCTCTGGCGACTCGGGGGCGAAGATTTCAATGACAGCATCTCCACGGTGGCGGTGCACGAGGGCCTCGTGTACGCGGCGGATGCCCCCGGCTACATCCACTGCGTCGAACTGGAAACCGGGCGGCGACTTTGGGTGCACGATGCGAAGGCGAACATCTGGGGCTCGCCGCTGGTGGCGGACAGCCGTTTGTGGGTGCAGACAGCAGACGGCGAGGTCCTGCAGTTTGCCCTGGGTCCGGAGCTGCGGCTGCTCGCCAAAGTTCCTGCGCTCCCGGACGCGGGGCACGGCACCCCAGTCACGGCCGGCGGGGTGCTTTATCTGACGGGACAGCGGCATCTGTACGCGGTCGGCGGATGAGGGAGTCGGAGTCCCAGCGGCGGCGGGGCGTAATTTCTGTTTGCGGGTGACGCGCGCGGCCCGCTTAGCTCCTCGGTTCCGTCCCTCCACGATGCAACGCTCTCATCACTGCGCCCAGCTCACTCCCGCCGATCTCGGCCAGACCGTCTCGCTGCTCGGCTGGGTCGATACGATCCGGGACCAGGGCGGGATCATCTTCGTCGACCTGCGCGACCGCAAGGGGATCACCCAGATCCAACTGGAACCGCGCGATAACGCCGGGCTTGGCGAGCAGCTGAAGCACCTCAAGCCGGAGTCGGTCATCGGGGTCACGGGCAAGGTGGTCCGCCGGCCCGCGGGCACCGAGAACCCCGCGTTGCCCACCGGCGCGATCGAGGTGAACGCCTCCGCGCTGGAGATCCTCAATTTGGCGGACACCCCGCCGTTCCCGCTGGATGACGCCGGCGGCGACAAGGTGAACGAGGATCTGCGCCTCACTTACCGCTATCTCGATCTGCGCCGACCCAAGATGCGCCGTAATCTCGAGGTGCGGCACCGGGCAACCAAGGCGATCCGCGACTATTTCGACGGGCAGGACTTCATTGAGGTGGAGACGCCCGCGCTCTTCAAGAGCACTCCCGAGGGGGCGCGTGAGTACCTGGTGCCTTCGCGCATCCACCCCGGCGAGTTCTACGCGCTCTCCCAGTCACCGCAGCAGTTCAAACAGATCCTGATGGTCGCCGGCGTGGAGAAATACTTCCAAATCGCTCGCTGCTTCCGCGACGAGGACCTGCGCGCGGACCGCCAGATGGAGTTCACCCAAGTCGACGTCGAGGCCTCGTTTGTAACGCGCGAGGACATCTACGCTCTATTCGAGGGAATGTTGTCTCGGGTGTGGCGCGAGGTGCTCGGGGTCGAGATCGCGACGCCTTTCCTGCGGATGCCCTTCAAGGAGGCGATGGACCGCTTTGGAGTCGACAAGCCCGACCTGCGGTTTGGCCTCGAGTTGGCGGATTTTTCGGAAACGTTCCGGTCGTCGTCATTCAAGGTCTTTCAGTCCACCGTCGAATCCGGCGGGGTGGTAAAGGCCCTCAACGCGAAGGGGCTGGCTGATGTCACGCAGGGTGAACTGAAGGCGCTCGAGGATATCGCGCGTTCCCTCGGCGCCAAAGGGCTCGCGTTCATCAAGGTGGAAGGCGGGGAATGGAAGTCGCCAATCGTGAAGTTCTTCAGCGACGCCGAGAAGGCGGAGCTTACTCGCCGTCTGAACTTGGCGGAGGGAGACATCGTATTCTTTGCCGCCGCCCCGTGGGAGAAAGCCTGCGCCATTCTCGGCCGGCTCCGCTTGGAGGCGGCCCAACTGCTGGCGCGGCGCGGACGCCTGACGATCCGCCCGGACGACTGGAAGTTCCTCTGGGTGGTCGACTTCCCCCTGATGAGCTATGACGAAGCGGAGAACCGCTACGTGGCCACGCATCATCCCTTTACCGCACCCGTCCCCGAAGATGCGTCGTTGCTGGCCACGAATCCGAAGGCCGTGCGCGGGCAGCACTATGATGTCGTCCTGAACGGGATGGAACTCGGCGGCGGCTCGATCCGCATCCACCAGCCTGCCCTCCAGAAACGCGTCTTCGAGGAGGTGCTCAAAATTCCGGCCGACGTCGTCGAGAGCCGTTTCGGCTACATGCTGAAGGCCTTCACTTTTGGGGCGCCCCCTCACGGTGGCATCGCCTTCGGCCTCGATCGGATGGTCGCGCTGCTCTGCGGCACCACCAGTATCCGCGACGTCATCGCCTTCCCCAAGACGCAGAAGGGGCAGGACCTGATGGCGCAGAGCCCGACGCCCGTCACCCCGCGGCAGCTCCGGGAGCTGCACATTGCCGTGGTCCCGCCCCAGTAAGGGCGCGCCGCAACTAGAACTTGCGCCGGACCGGCCGGCGGCCTCTCCTTTCCTCGTCTGAACCCGCTGCTCCTCGCCCTATGAAATTGATCATCGCCATCATCAAGCCGTTCAAGCTGGAGGAAGTGAAGGAGGCCCTGGCGGCCGCGGGCATTGAAGGGATGACCGTGACCGAGGTGAAGGGTTTCGGCCGGCAGAAGGGTCACACGGAGATCTACCGGGGCAGTGAGTACACGGTGGACTTCCTGCCCAAGGTGAAGCTCGAGGTCGCTGTGTCCGACGACCTCGCCGGCAAGGCGATCGACGCCATCGCGAAGGCGGCGCGCACGGGCAAGATAGGGGACGGGAAGATCTTTGTGGTTCCGTTGGAGGAAGTCGTGCGTATCCGCACCGACGAGCGCGGCGAGAAGGCGGTCTGACGGATCGCCTCCTGCGGTCGTGCCCGCCTCGGAGGCTGGGCCGGGTTGGGTTTCGCCAGGGGGTTGGCCCGCTCCGTTCGTCGGAGGGCGCTCCAGTCCCCGGCCTTCTTGCCAAGTTGGGCTTGAGGCCTTGAAGGCCTAAAGATCGGAAAGTAGGTGAAATCGCGGCCGCCTTGGCACGGGGCGTGCTTAAGCGAGTTGGGTCCGCCCTGCGGTCCCGATCGGCTGGCCGGGGTTTCCTCCCCGTCTTGCCGGTCGTCTAGGCCCTCAATCCCAACCACCACGCGCATGTCCACCTGTATCCGTCGAATGAAGCCGTTCGCGCTCCTCGCCCTGCTTGCCGGGCTTTGCTGGGGATCGCTCTCCGCCCAAACCCCCGCGCCTGCCGCGCCTGCGGCGCCGCCCGCGCCAAAACCCCCGACGATGGAACAGCGCATCGCGGACTTGGAAGCCTACGTGAATAACGGCGCGCGGACCCCCGATGTCGCCTCCAAGATCCCTGGTCCCGGTCCCGGCCATAACGCATGGCAGATGGTCAGCACCGCGCTGGTCATCTTCATGACGCTCCCTGGCCTCGCCCTCTTTTATGGCGGTCTGGTTCGACGCAAGAATGTGCTTTCGGTGCTCGCGCAGTGCATGGGCATCGCCGGCCTCGTCACGATTCTCTGGTGGGCGGTGGGGTACAGCCTCTCGTTCTCCGGGGGTAACGCGATCATCGGCGACACCGCCGCGAAGTTCCTCACCGGGGTGGAGGGCGGTAAGACAGGCGCGGGCTATCACTGGATCAGCGACCTGATGTGGTCGATGTTCCAACTCAGCTTCGCCATTATCACGCCCGCGCTGATCGTGGGAGCGATCGCCGAGCGCATGAAGTTCCTCGCGGTGCTCGTCTTCGTCGCGCTCTGGATGTTCCTCGTCTACTTCCCCTTCGCCCACATGGTTTGGGCGACGAACGGGCTGATGTGTGGCCCGCTCAATAAGGATGCCGCGATCAAGGCGATCGACTTCGCCGGCGGTACCGTGGTGCACATGACCTCGGGTTGGTCTGCCCTCGTGCTCTGCCTGATCCTCGGGAAGCGCGTAGGCTTCGGCAAGGAGTCGATGCCCCCGCACTCGATGGTGCTCTGCATGGTCGGCACCGGGATGCTCTGGGTCGGCTGGTATGGCTTCAATGCCGGCTCCGCTCTGGGCGCCGACGGCATCGCGGCCAACGCGTTTGCCACTACGACCCTCGCTGCGGCCACGGCCGGTTTCACTTGGGCGGTCTGCGAGTGGGTCCTCCGCGGCAAGCCGAGCGTGCTCGGCTTCTGCTCCGGCATCGTCGCCGGTCTGGTCGTGATCACCCCGGGCGCGGGCTTCGTGCTCCCGACCTCGGCGGTCATCATCGGCATCTTCGCGGGCGTCATTCCGTTCCTCGCCTGCGCCTACCTCAAGAAGGCCTTCGGGTATGACGACTCGCTCGACACCTTCGGGGTGCACGGCGTGGGCGGCACCCTCGGCGCCATCCTCACCGGCGTGTTTGCTGACCCGGCCGCCAACTCCGTGCTCGGGCCCGACGGGATGAAGCTGATGGACGGCCTCCTCGCCAACCAGCTCAAGGCCGTGGCGCTGACCATCGTCTGGTCGGTCGTCGCCACCACCATCATCGCCTACATCGTCAAGGCGGTCATCGGCCTGCGGCCGACCGAGGAAGCTGAGCGCCAGGGCTTGGACATCTCCGAGCACGGCGAAGAAGGCTACGTCAGCTGAACCCCTAACCCATACCATCCATGAAATTGATCATCGCCATCATCAAGCCGTTCAAGCTGGAGGAAGTGAAGGAGGCCCTGGCGGCCGCGGGCATCGAAGGGATGACCGTGACCGAGGTGAAGGGTTTCGGCCGGCAGAAGGGTCACACGGAGATCTACCGGGGCAGTGAGTACACGGTGGACTTCCTGCCCAAGGTGAAGCTCGAGGTCGCCGTGTCTGACGAAGTCGCCGCCAAGGCGATTGACGCCATCGGCAAGTCGGCCCGCACGGGCAAGATTGGGGACGGAAAGATCTTCGTCCTGCCCCTGGAGGAAGTGGTGCGCATCCGCACCGACGAGCGCGGCGAGAAGGCCGTCTGAGGCTTCCGCCCACGCGCGCGCGACCAGCCGGGACCCACGGGTCCCGGCTGTTTCGTCTTCCGATCCTGAAATAAGGCTTCCCCGGCCGCCCCGGGATCCTGATACAGTCAGCGCGACTCTTCCCATGGCCAAATCCCTGTTCGAAAAAGTCTGGGCCGCCCACACCGTGCGCACGCTCGCCAACGGCCAGACTCAGCTGCTCATCGGCACCCACCTCATCCACGAGGTCACCAGCCCGCAGGCCTTCGGGATGCTCCGCGACCTGGGCCTCAAGGTCGCGATGCCGCACCGAACGTTTGCGACGGTCGATCACATCGTGCCTACCGACCAACTGGTCGAACCCTACCGCGACCCGCTTGCCCAGGCGATGATGGAGGAGTTGCGCCGCAACTGCGCCCAGTCCGGGATCACTTTCTTCGATCGCGCCACCGGCAAGCAGGGCATTGTCCATATCGTCGGTCCCGAACAGGGCATCACCCAGCCGGGAACCACCATCGCCTGCGGCGACTCCCACACCAGCACGCACGGGGCCTTTGGTGCGGTCGCCTTCGGGATCGGAACGACCCAGATCCGGGACGTTCTCGCCACCCAGACGATGGCCCTCGGCAAGCTCAAGGTCCGGCGTATCAATGTTCGCGGTCGGCTCCGGCCCGGCGTCTACGCCAAGGACGTCATCCTGCACATCATCCGCGTCCTCGGAGTCAACGGCGGCACCGGCTACGCCTACGAGTACGGCGGCGAGGTCTTCGATCGCTTCTCGATGGAAGAACGGATGACGGTCTGCAACATGTCCATCGAGGGAGGCGCCCGGGCCGGCTACGTGAATCCGGATCAGACTACTTTCGACTATCTGCGTGGCCGCCCGTATTCCCCGCAAGGTGCAGCCTGGGATGCCGCGGTAGAGCGTTGGCGGGGCTTTGCCAGTGACCCCGGCTGTCACTACGACGATGTCGTGAACATCGAGGCGGCGGACATCGCCCCCACGGTCACCTGGGGCATCAATCCCGGCCAAGGCATCGCGATCAACGAATCCATCCCGGACCCGGCCCTCGCCACCGCGGCCGACGAGAGGTCTTCCATCGAGGAGGCGCTGGCCTACATGAAACTCCGCCCCGGCGCCGCGATTAAGGGCACGCGCATCGACGTCGCTTTCATCGGCTCGTGCACCAACGGCCGCTTGAGCGACTTCCGCGAAGTCGCGCGCTACGTTCGGGGGCGTCGCGTCGCCCCCGGGGTCAAGGCGATCGCAGTTCCCGGCTCCCAGATTGTTGCGCTCCAATGCGAGAAGGAGGGGATCGATCAAGTCCTGCGCGCCGCCGGCTTTGAGTGGCGCGGTGCCGGTTGCTCGATGTGCCTCGCGATGAACCCGGATAAGCTCATCGGCGATCAGCTCTGCGCCAGTTCCTCCAACCGCAACTTCAAGGGCCGCCAGGGCTCGCCGACTGGCCGTACGCTCCTGATGAGCCCGCTCATGGTCGCCGCCGCAGCCGTCACCGGCACGGTCGCGGACGCCCGCGAGGTCTTCGCCGTCAACTCCTGACCCTTCCGCTTATGGCCCTCGAGAAGATCACCGCCGTCACCGGCCGCGCCGTGTGCGTACCGGGCAATGACATCGACACCGACCGCATCATTCCCGCGCGCTTCATGAAGTGCGTGACATTCGATGGGTTGGGCGAATTCCTTTTCCACGACGTGCGCAAGAATGCCGATGGCTCGGACCAGCGTCACCCGCTGAACGATCCGCGCTTCCGCGGCGCTACAATCCTGCTCTCGGGCGCAAACTTCGGCTGCGGCTCCTCGCGCGAGCATGCACCGCAAGCGATCCAGAAGCACGGCTTCCGCGCCGTGGTGGCCGAGAGCTTTGCGGAGATCTTCTTCGGCAACTGCACGACGCTCGGCATTCCCTGCGCCGCCGCCGCCCGCGCGGACATCGCGCGGCTGGCCGCCGCGATCGAGGCGGATCCCACGCTGGCCGTCACGGTGGACGTCGCGGCCGGCCAGATTCGTTTCGGCGGCCAATCCATCCCCGCCGAGGTCCGCCCCGCTGCACGCGACGCCTTGGTTAATGGCCGTTGGGATGCGATTGGGGAGCTGCTCGACGGGCTGCCCGCGGTGCAGTCCCTGGCGGCCCGTACGCCTTACCTCGCCGCCTAAGCGGCCTTCAGGGAAACGCCTCGCGCAGGTAGGCCACGAGGTCGCGGATCGCCTGCGCTGGCAGCACGTTGCCCCACGGGGGCATCGGGTTCACCGCCGGGGGCT
>JBEDEF010000180.1:0-4876 GCA_041175845.1 Verrucomicrobiota bacterium | reverse complement strand
AGTTGTTCCGCGCGGCGGCGGGCCGGGTGGCCGTGGTCGGCTCGGGCCGCAGCTCCGTGGAGGAGCAGTGGCTGACGCGCCGGCTGGCCGAGGCCCTGCAGGCGCCGGCATACCTCGTCAGCCGGGTGGGGGAGGGGGACGGCCTGCTCGTCTCCGCGGACCGCAACCCGAACGTGCGCGGCGCGCTGGTGACGGGCCTCCTCCAGGCCTTGCCGAAGCAGCGGCTGGATGAGCTGGCGGCGGCGATCGACGCGGGCCGGATCACCACGGTGGTCGCGGTGGGCGAGGATCTGGCGGCCGCCGGCCTGACGGCGGCGCAGCTCGCGAAGGTGCAGGTCGTGCATCTCGGCACGGCGGCGAGCCCGACCAGCGAGGCGGCGGCGGTGTTGTTGCCGGCGTTGACGGTCTTCGAGAAGTCCGGGTGTTTCGTGAACCAGCAGTTTCGCCTGCAGCGCTTCCAGCGGGCGGTACCGGGCCCGACGGGGACCCACGACGACCTCGAGGTGCTCGCGCGCCTGATCGGCGCCGCGGGCGCCGCGGCGGCCCCGGCGGACCTCGCCGGCGTCTGGCGTGAATTGGCGGCGGCGGTGCCGGTGCTGGCGGGGCGCACCTTCACGACCGTGCCCGAACTGGGGCTGCCGCTGGATGCGGCGCCGTTCGCCGGCCTGCCCTTCGTGGAGGGCCCTGGCCTGCACTACACTCCCGCGCGCGCCTGAACCCAGCTCCCTATGGTTTCCCAAGCCTTCATCGCGGTTGGTCTCGGTTTCGTCCTGATGGGCGCGGGCCTCTATGCCCTCACCCTCACCAAGGCGAAGGCGTTGCCGGCCGAGCCGACCAAAGCGCAACTGCGGGAGCAGGCGGCCCGGGCGGTGGAAACGCGCAAGATGCGCCTCGCGGCGGCGGTGAGTGCGGGCGCCGGCCTGGCGCTGGTCCTGTTCTTCCTCTTCTGAGATGGTCGACCTCTACCTCAGCCTTCCACCCCTCGTGCAGGGCCTCCTCAAGGGCCTCGCCGTGATTTTGGTGATCTTCCCCATCGGGGGCGCCTGTTCGATGGCGGAGCGGAAGGTCTCGGCGTGGATCCAAGGCCGGCCTGGCCCGAACCGCGCCGTCGTGCCGTGGGTGGCGTGGATCCCGGTGGTGGGCCCGTTCCTGCAGCGGCTTGGGCTGTTCCACGTGATGGCGGATGGCGGCAAGATGCTGTTTAAGGAGGACGCGCTGCCGGGGCACGTGCGGAAGTTCTACTTCGTGCTGGCCCCCTTGGTGGCGATGATGCCCGCCCTGACCACCGTGACCACGGTGCCGGTGGGGGCGTACCTCGACGCGGCGGGCCGGGCGGTGCCCCTGGTGCTGGCGAACGTCGACATCGGCATCCTCGCGGTCTTCGCGGTGTCCTCGCTCGGCGTCTACGCGCTAATCCTGGCCGGCTGGGCCTCGAACTCGAAGTACCCGTTCCTCGGCGGCATCCGGGCCTCGGCGCAGCTGATCGCCTACGAGTTGTCGCTGACCCTCTCGGTGGTGCCGGTCTTCCTGTGGATCAACGCCCCGGGCACGCCGGGTACGCTGAGCCTCTCGCGGGCGGTGGAATTCCAGTCGGGGGCCTGGCAGGGCCTCACCGCGGCCTCGTGGGGCGGGGTGTGGTTCCTGTTCCTGATGCCGGTTTCGGCGCTGGTCTTCCTGATCGCGCTGTTTGCGGAGACGAACCGTCATCCGTTTGACATGGCGGAGGGCGAGTCGGACCTCGTGGGCGGCTTCCACACCGAGTATGGCGCCTTCAAGTGGGGCCTGTTCTTCGTGGCCGAGTACGCGCACATGCTGATCGGCTCGGCGGTGTTCACGCTGCTCTTCCTCGGCGGCTGGAACCCGCTCCCGTGGGTGCCGCTGGCGACGCTTGTCGGCTGGCTGGGAGCGCTCACGCCGCTGGCCGCGCACCCGATCGCCGTGGGGCTGCTCTCGATCGGCATCTTCCTGGGTAAGGTGCTCGCGCTGGTGTTCTTCTTCATGTGGGTGCGCTGGACGGTGCCGCGCTTCCGCTACGATCAGGTGATGGAGCTCGGGTGGAAGAAGCTGCTTCCCCTCTCGATCGTGAACCTGCTCTTCTACCTGGGCGCGATCGCCGCGCTCACGCCGTAAACTCGCCATGGCCGTCGTCCCCGTCGCCCGTCCCCCGCTCACCCTCGCCGAGCGCACCTACCTGCCGCAGATCGCCGCCGGGTTGCGCACGACCTGGAAGCACCTCGTGCGGCCGAAGCAGACCCTCGAGTACCCGGAGCAGCGGCCCGCCCTGCCGCCGGGCTACCGCGGCGTGCCGACCCTCGTCCGCGATCCCCACGGCCGCGAGAAGTGCGTCTCGTGCCAGCTCTGCGAGTTCGTCTGCCCGCCCAAGGCCATCCGCATCACTCCGGGCGAGATCGCCCCGGACGCCCCGACCGCTCACGTCGAGAAGGCGCCCCGGGAGTTCGAGATCGACATGCTGCGCTGCATCTACTGCGGGATGTGCCAGGAGGTCTGCCCGGAGGAGGCGATCTGGCTGCAGAACCAGTTCTCGATGACGGGCACCTCGCGCGAGGAGATGGTCAACCGCAAGGACCGGCTCTACGAGTTGGGCGGGACCCTGCCAGACCAGCATCTGAAGTGGGACCGCAAGGCCGCGGCGGAACAGGCCGGCAACGACCGGCACTGAACATGGGCGAGTTCACCTTCAACCTCCTCGCCTGGTTCACGCTGCTGAGCGCGGCGGGGGTCGTGATCAATCGCAACGCGGTCAACGCGGCGCTCTGCCTGCTGCTGTGCCTCACCGGCGTCGCGGGGCTCTTCGTGGTGCTCGAGGCCTACCTCCTGGCTTTCGTCCTGCTCCTGGTTTACGCGGGCGCGGTGGTGGCGCTGTTCCTCTTCATCGTCATGCTGCTCGACACCTCGGGCGCGCCCCGGTCCCTGCCGCGTCGTCTCCCGCTGGTGGCCCGCGTGCTGGCCGGCGGATTGGTCGCCAGCGGGGTGCTCTCCTTCTCGGCGCGGGCGCGACTGCCGGTGTCCGAGGCCGTGGCGGCGGCGCCTGGAGTGGGCGGCGCCCTCAAGCCCTACGCCTACCAGCTGTTCACCACCTACCTGCTGCCCGTGCAGGTGCTCGGCTTCCTTCTGCTGGCTGCGATGATCGGGGTGATCGTCCTGAGCAAGAAGTTCGAAGGTCTGGAGGACGTGAAATGATTCCCGCGACTCTCGACGGCCATCTGCTGGTGAGCGGGGCACTCTTCGCCCTCGGACTCCTCGGCGTCCTGCTCCGCCGCAATACGCTGGTCGTCTTCATGTGCCTCGAGCTGATGCTCGTTGCCTCGACCGTGGCCCTGGTCGCGTTCTCCCGTTACAACGGGATCCTCGACGGCAACGTTTTCGTCTTCTTCATCCTCACCGTGGCCGCCGCCGAGGTGGCGGTGGGGCTGGCCATCATCGTGGCCCTCTTCCGGCGGCGCCAGACCGTCCAGGTGGACGAGCTCAATTCCCTGCGCAACTGAGATGAGTCCCGCCCTCCTCGCTTCCGGCGTCCTGCTCGCGCCCCTCGTCGCGGCGGCGGTCATCGCCCTCGGCCTGCGCCGCGCCCCCGGGGCCGCCACGGTCGTCGCCCTCCTCGCCGCGGCCCTCGTCGCCGGCGGCTCGCTGGTGCTGGCGCTCGGGCCGGCGCGCGACTTCACCGCGTCCGTCGAGCTGCTCCGGCTCGGGACCTTCGGGCTCTCCCTCGGGATCAAGTTCGATGACCTCGCCGCCCTGCTGCTGGTGATCGTGGGCGTGGTCGGACTCTGCGTCCACGTGTTCTCGGTGGGCTACATGCACGAGGACCCGGATCGCGCGCGCTACTTCGGCGGCCTCGCGATCTTCATGTTCTCGATGCTCGGCATCGTGTTCGCCGACTCCCTGCTGATGCTCTTCATCTTCTGGGAGCTGGTCGGCTTCAGCTCCTGGCTGCTGATCAACCATCACTTTGACCGGAATTCCGCGGCCGAGGCCTCCAAGAAGGCCTTCATTGTCAACCGCGTCGGCGACTTCGGCTTCCTGCTCGGACTCGTCTGGTGTCAGGCGCAGTTCGGCACCACCCAGCTCGACGCCCTCGCGAAGGCGGTCGAGGGCGGCGCGGTCGTCACGGCCGGCCTGCCGCTGCTCCTCTTCTGCGGCGCCGTCGGCAAGTCCGCCCAGCTGCCGCTCCACGTCTGGCTCCCCGATGCGATGGAGGGCCCGACCCCCGTCTCCGCCCTGATCCACGCCGCGACGATGGTCGCGGCCGGCATCTACCTCCTCTGCCGCATTCATTTCCTGATGGTCCCGGCGGCCCTCGAGGTGATCCTGTGGACGGGGACCGTGACCGCCCTCTACGCGGCGCTGTGCGCGGTGACGCAGCGGGACATCAAGAAGGTCCTGGCCTATTCCACGCTCTCGCAGCTCGGATACATGGTGGCGGCGTTCGGGCTGGGTTCGCTCAAGGTGGCGCACGGCGACCACCACCACCTCATCGCGGCGGGGGTCGGGGCGGCGATGTTCCACCTCACCACCCACGCCTTCTTCAAGGCGCTGCTCTTCCTGGGGGCCGGCTCGGTGATCCACGCCTGCCACCACGAGCAGGATATCTTCAAGATGGGCGGGCTCGCGCGCCGGATCCCGGTGACGTTCATCACCTTCACGATCGGCGTGCTGGCCCTGATCGGGATGCCCGGGCTGGCGGGGTTCTTCTCCAAGGACGCGATCTTGTACCTCGCCTGGGCGAAGCACCCGGGGGTCTTCGCGGTGCTGGCGCTGACGGCGGTGCTGACCGCGTTCTACATGGTGCGGCTCTGGCGGATCACCTTCCTCGGTGCGCCGCGGGGGGAGGGGGCGGAGCACGCGCATGAGGGCG
>JBEDEF010000179.1:0-2619 GCA_041175845.1 Verrucomicrobiota bacterium | reverse complement strand
CACGGAACGGGTTCGTGAAGCCGCGCTTCGGCACGCGCCGCGTGAGCGGCATCTGGCCGCCCTCGAAATGCGGCTTGTTGCCGCCCGGGCCGTGGTGGCCGGCGCGGGCCTTGATGCCCTTGTGGCCCTTGCCCGACGTCTTACCGGTGCCGGAGCCCGGGCCGCGCCCGAGGCGCTTCCGGTTCCGGTGCGACCCCGGCGTGCGCGCTAGGGTGTGCAGCGTGATCTTCTCGTCGCTCATACGATCATTCCTCCACCGGCGTGACGTCCACGAGGTGCCGGACGCGCTTGATCATCCCGCGCAGCGCCGGCGAATCCTGGTGCACGACGGACGCCTGGTGGTGACGCAGGCCGAGGGCCTGCAGGGTGGCGTTCATCCGCGCGGTCTGGCCGATGCCAGACCGCTTCTGCGTGATCCGCACCTTCCCCTCCGTGAGGGTGTTCGGCGCGGTGGTCTTGGGCCCCTTCCCGGGGTGCCACACGAAGGTCCGCGGCATTTACACGGCCTCCTTCGACTTGGCCCGCGACCGGTACGGCAGCGAGGCGACCTCGACGCCGCGCTCGCGCGCGATCTGCTCGACGGTCGTCAGGTTCTTGAGCCCGTCCAGCGCTGCGAGCACCATATTGTGCGCGTTCGTGGAGCCGAGGGACTTCGTGAGGATGTCGTGGATCCCGGCGCACTCGAGGACGGCGCGGACCGCGCCACCCGCGATGACACCGGCACCCGGCGCGGCGGGCTTCATCAGCACCTCGCCCGCGCCGTGCTTCCCGACGATCTCGTGGGGGATCGTCGCCCCGGTCATCGGGATCGTGATCATCTTGCGACGGGCGCCGTCGACGGCCTTGCGGACCGCCTCCGAGACCTCGTTCGCCTTGCCGGTCGCGATGCCGACCTTCCCCTGGCCGTCGCCGACGGCGACGAGCGCGTTGAAGGAGAACCGCCGGCCGCCCTTCACGACCTTGGCGACGCGGTTGATCGCGATCACGTTCTCGACGAGATCGGAGCCCTCGCGATCCTGCATCGGGGCGCCGCCGCGGCCGCCATCGCGCCCGCCACGACCGCCGTCACGGCCACCCGGGCCGCCACGACCGGCGCCCGGCCCGCCACGTCCGCCGCCCGGACCGCCGCGACCGCGGCCGCCGCCCGGACCACCCCGGCGCCCGCCGGGCGCCCCCATCCCACCAGTCTGTTCAGCCATGTCAGAACTCCAGCCCGCCTTCGCGGGCTCCGTCGGCCACCGCCTTCACGCGGCCGTGATACTGGTACCCGGCGCGGTCGAACACGACCGTCGTGATCCCCGCCGCCTTCGCCTGCGCTGCCACCCGCTTCCCCACCTCGGCCGACTTCTCCGACTTCTTCCCGGTCAAGCCGGCGTCGGTGACGGTCATCAGGGTGTGGTGCCGCACGTCGTCGACGAGCTGCACGGTCATATGCTTCAGCGAGCGGAACACGACCAGCCGCGGCCGCTCGGCCGTGCCGGAGACCTTCGCCCGCACGCGGATGTGCCGCCGCGCCCGGAGCGCCGCCCGTCCCTTCGGTACACGCTTCCCTGGCATTACTTGCCCCCGGCCTTGCCGGCCTTCCGGCGGATGACCTCACCCGCGTACTTGATCCCCTTGCCCTTGTACGGCTCGGGGGGACGGAGGCTGCGGATCTCCGCCGCCACCTGCCCGACGATCTCCTTGTCCGCGCCCTCGATCACCACCTGCGTGGGCTGCGGGGCCGTCAGCTTGATGCCGGCCGGCGCCTTGTACTGGATCTGGTGCGAGAACCCGAGGGCCAGCTGCAGCCCGAACGGCTTCGGCTCCGCCTTGAACCCGACGCCCGTGATCTCCAGCTGCTTCACGTACCCCTTCGCGCACCCCTCGACCATGTTGGCGATGAGGGTCCGCGAGAGCCCGTGGAGCGCCTTGTGGGTCGGCTCGTCCGACGGCCGCGTGACCGTCAGCGTGCTCCCGTCGATCGTGATCGTGAGGTCCGCGTTGATGGTCCGGCGAAGCTCCCCCTTGGGGCCCTTCACCGAGACGACGTTCCCCGCACCGACCGTCACCGTGACACCCGCCGGGATCGTCACCGGCATCTTTCCGATTCGTGACATGGGGGGCTCCTTACCAGACGAGGGCGATGAGTTCGCCGCCCGTGCGAGCGGAGCGAGCCTGCCGGTCGGTCATCAGCCCCTGCGAGGTGCTGAGGATCGCGACGCCGAGGCCGTTGCGGACGCGCGGGATCTCCGACGCCCCAACGTACCGCCGGAGGCCGGGGGTCGAGACGCGCTGGAGCTGCCGGATGACCGGGGTCGTGCCGGCGTACTTGAGGGCGAGGCGGAGGACCTTCCGGCCCTCTTCGGTCTCGACCGTCTTGTAGCCGCTGATGAAGTTGGACTCCGTCAGCAGGCGGGCGATCTCGGCCTTCATCTTGGACGCCGGGACATCCACGCGGCGATGCCGTGACGCGACGGCATTGCGGA
The DNA here is from genome assembly GCA_041175845.1 of Verrucomicrobiota bacterium. Lineage (GTDB taxonomy): Bacteria > Verrucomicrobiota > Verrucomicrobiia > Opitutales > Opitutaceae > ER46. Next base: position 151 of record JBEDEF010000179.1, on the reverse strand, counting down.
TCCGCGTGAGCATATCGGCGATCGGGTCGTTCATGCTCATGGTGGGACTCGGTCTCCTAGGGTATCCGGCGGGGCCGGACCGGTAGGAAGGGAAGGGAGCGGTTCCCGGCGCCTCGTGCGCGCGGGCCTACCCCCGTGGGACCTGCGACCT
>JBEDEF010000178.1:0-12237 GCA_041175845.1 Verrucomicrobiota bacterium | reverse complement strand
CTCCGGGGGAGGGCGCGGGCTCAGACCAGTTCGATCTTGTCGCCGGCCTTGAGGGTCACGATCGCCTTCTTGTAGTCGGAACCGACACTGGGCCGGCCCTGACGGCTGCGCTTGTTCTTGCCGCGGTAGGTCTGGGTGTTCACCCGGCGCACGGTGACCTTGAAGGTCTCTTCCACCGCGACCGCGATCTGGTCCTTGGTGGCGTGCCCGTAGACCTCGAACGTGTACTGGCCCAAGGTCGAGGAGAGCTTGTTCGACTTTTCCGTGAGGCGGACGAGTTTGAGGATCTTGTCGGCTTGCATTAGTTCTTCCCTCCATTGGCGCGGGCCAGGATGGCCTCGAGCGCCTTCGTGCTAACGATGATCTTCGCGTACTGGGCGAGATCCAAGGTGTTGAGCTGGGCGGCGTCCTGGAGCGACACGCGCTCCAGATTCCGCGACGCCCGGGAGGTCACCGCGTCGAACCCGGCGTCAACCAGGAGCACGCGGCCCTTGGGGGCGATGCGGGTGACGACCTCGTTCATCGCCTTGGTCTTGGCGACACCGGCCTGGAAGGCCTCGATGACGGCGAGTTCGCCCGCGGTGCAGCGGTCGAAGAGCGCGCGGCTGAAGGCGAGGCGGCGGACGCGCGCGTTGACCTTCTTGGAATAGTCACGGGGCTTGGGTCCGAAGACCACGCCGCCGCCGACCCACAGGGGGGAGCGGATCGAACCGGCGCGGGCGCGGCCGGTGCCCTTCTGGCGCCACGGCTTCTTGCCGCCGCCGCGGACTTCACCGCGGGTCTTGGTCGAGTGCGTGCCCTGGCGGTTGTTCGCGTTGATCGCAACAATGACCTCCTTGACCGCCTGCAGACCCTTATCGCCCTCGAACGTCGGGACGTTCGCGAAGTCGCGTTCGCTGCTGCTCTTACCGTCGGAACTAAAGACTACGAGTTTCATCTCAGGGTTCTCCTTTACTTCTTGGCTGCGGGCTTCGCTTCCTTGGCCGGCTTCGCGTCCTTGGCGGCGGCCGGGGCGGCCACCGGGGCGACGACCGCGCGCTGGCCCTTGATCGCCGTGCGCACCAGCACGTCGTCACCGTTCGCGCCGGGAATGGCGCCCTTCACGAGGATCAGGTTGCGCTCGGCGATGACCCGCACCACGCGCAGGTTTTGCACCGTGCGGCGCTCGGAGCCCATGTGGCCGGGCATCGACTGGTTCTTCCACGAGCGGCCCGGGGTCTGGCGCATGCCGATCGAACCAATTCGGCGGTGGAACATCGAGCCGTGGGAGGCCGGGCCACCGGCGACCCGCCAGCGCTTGACTACACCCTGGAAGCCCTTGCCCTTCGTCACGCCAATCACATCGACCAGCTGGCCCTCGGTGAAGGCCGAGGCGGTGACCACGTCACCGACCTTCAGCTTGGCCTCGCCGTCGAGGCGGACTTCGGCGAGCACACGGGGAGCGGCGTCCAGACCGGCCTTCTTGGCGTGGCCAAGCTCGGCGGCGGAGGCGTTCTTTTCCTTCTGGCGGGCGAACCCGAGCTGCACGGCGTTGTAGCCATCGCGGGCGGCGGTCTTGACTTGGACCACGGCGCAGGGTCCGGCCTCGACCACGGTGACCGGCACGAGCACGTTCTGTGCATCGTAGACTTGGGTCATCCCGAGTTTCTTACCTAGAATTTCGGAGATCATTGGGCTAAGCGGTAGGTGGATAGGGTTCCGTTGGACGGACCTACTTTAGCGGGGCCGGGAGGTTCCCCGGGGGGGGAACATCGGCGTCTGCTAACTGTAGAGTGGAAAATCCGGGCGGAGGGAGATCGGCGGGAAGGAGGTTGGCGGACGGGCCGCGGGCTCAGACGTTGATGGTGATGTCGACGCCCGACGGGAGGTTGAGCTTCTTCAGCTCGTCCACCGTCTGCGCGGTCGGCTCGATGATGTCGATCAGCCGCTTGTGCGTCCGGGTCTCGAACTGCTCCATCGACTTCTTGTCGACGTGCGGGGACCGGTTGACCGAGAGCTTCTCGATGCGCGTGGGCAGCGGGATCGGGCCGGAAACCCGGGCTCCGGACCGCTTGGCCGTCTCGACGATGTCCTGGGCCGACTGGTCGATCACGCGATAGTCGAAGCCCTGGAGTTTGATGCGGATGCGCTGGCCTTTCATGGCGGAAGAGGAACGGGGTTTACGTGCGGGCGGGAGCCCGGACGGACGACTCGACAATCTTGGTGAGGAGGGAACCGGGCACCTGCTCGAAATGCGACGGAGTGATGGACGCCGAGGCGCGGCCCTTGGAGAGCGAGCGAATGTCCGTGACGTAGCCGAAGAGCGTCTCGAGCGGGACGTTCGCGTTGATGATACAGGCACCCGCTTTGTTCTCCATCCCCTGGATCTGCCCGCGGCGGCGGTTGATGTCGCCCATCAGGTCGCCCTGATACTCCTCGGGGGTGGTGACCTCGACGCCCATGATGGGCTCCAGCAGGATCGGATTGGCCTTCTTCATCGCGTCCTTGAGGGCGAAGATGCCCGCCATCTTGAACGCGAGCTCGGAGGAATCGACCTCGTGGAAGGTGCCGTCCGTGATGCGGACGATGATGTCCACCACGGGGTAACCCGCGACGACTCCATTGTTCGCGCCTTCGAGGATACCGTCCGTCGCCGGCTTGATGAATTCCTTGGGAATGGTACCGCCCACGACCTCGTTGACGACCTCCACTCCCTTGCCCTTCTGGTTGGGCTCCAGCTTGACGATCACGTGGCCGTACTGGCCCTTGCCGCCCGACTGGCGGATGAACTTACCCTCGCCGTCCGCGGCGCGAACCACGGTCTCGCGGTAAGCGATCTGCGGCTTGCCGGCGGTCGCTTCGACCTTGAACTCACGCTTCATCCGGTCGCGGATGATGTCGAGGTGGAGCTCGCCCATACCGGCAAGGATCGTCTGGCCGGTGTCCGGGTCCGTCTTGACGCGCAGGGTCGGATCCTCGGCGACCAAGCGCTGAAGCGCGGTGCCCATCTTTTCTTGGTCGCCCTTGGAGTTGGGCTCGATGGACATCGAGATCACGGGCTCGGGGAAAGACGGCGGCTCCAGGCGAATGTCGAAATCCTCATCCGCGAAGGTATCACCGGTGATGACATCCTTCACGCCCACCACCGCGCAGATGTCGCCCGCGTAGGCCACATCGATTTCCTCGCGCTCGATGGCGCGCATGAGCACGAGGCGGGATACGCGTTCGGAGCGGCGGGTGCGGGGGTTGTACACGGTCATCCCCTTGCGAAGCTGGCCAGTGTAGACCCGGAAGAATACGAGCTTTCCGACGAACGGGTCGGTCCAGAGCTTGAAGGCGAGGCCCGCCATCTTGCCCTTATCGTCCACCACGGCCTCGACCTCGGACCCATCCGTGTTCACACCCTTCATCGGGGGTACGTCGATCGGGCTGGGCAGGTAGTTGACCACGCAGTCGAGGAGGCGCTGCACGCCCTTCTTCTTGAAGGCCGACCCGGGGACCACGCCGGTGAACTGGAGGGAGATGGTCGCCTTGCGGATCCCGAGCATCAGCTCGTCGACCGTGATTTCCTCGCCCCCGAGGTACTTCTCGGCGATCACGTCGTCGAAGTCCGAAACCGCCTCGATCAGCTTGTCGCGATACTCCTTCGCCTGGGCGCGGTAGGACTCCGGGACTTCCGAGGTGATCGGGTTCATCCCGAGAGGATCGGTGGTGTCGTCGAAGACGTAGGCGATGTTCTGCACCAGATCGACGAGGCCGGAGAAGTTCTCCTCTTTGCCGATCGGAATGAACAACGGGTGGGCGTTGGCCTTGAGCTTCTCGCGCATCTCGCTGATCGCGCGGAAGAAATCTGCGCCGGTGCGGTCCATCTTGTTGATGAACGCGATCCGGGGCACCTTATATTTGTTGGCTTGGCGCCAGACGGTCTCGGACTGGGGCTGAACGCCGGCGACGGCGCAAAAGACCGCGACAGCGCCATCGAGCACGCGGAGGGAACGCTCTACCTCGGCCGTGAAGTCCACGTGTCCCGGGGTGTCGATGATGTTGATCCGCTGCTTGATGCCCTTCCACGGGCCACAGGAGGCGTTCCAAGCGCAGGAGATGGCGGCGGCGGTGATCGTAATCCCGCGCTCGCGCTCCTGTTCCATCCAATCCGTCACCGTCGAACCTTCGTGTACTTCGCCCATCTTGTGGACGGCGCCCGAATAAAAAAGAATGCGCTCGGTGGTCGTGGTCTTGCCGGCGTCGATGTGGGCCGCAATGCCGATATTGCGGGTCCACTCCAGCGGAAACGGACGGTCCTTGGCGTTGACCGTGGAGATCTTCGCCTTGTCGGTGACGATGGTGATGACGGGGGCGGCGGAAGCCATGATCGGGAGGAACGGTCGGTTACCAGCGCAGGTGGGCGAAGGCGCGATTGGCCTGGGCCATCTTGTGCGTGTCTTCCTTCTTCTTCACTACCGAGCCCGTGTTGTTGTAGGCGTCGACGATTTCCGCCGCGAGAGCGTCTCGCATCGGGATGCCCTTGCGCGCGCCGGCGGCCGCGACGATCCAGCGGAGAGCAAGCGACTCCTGCCGCTCAAATGAGATTTCCACCGGCACCTGGTAAGTCGCGCCACCGACGCGGCGGCTCTTGACCTCGAGGCGGGGGCGGGCGTTCTCCAAGGCGCCCAGCAGCAGGTCGACCGGGTCGCCCTTTTGCAGCTTCTCGGAGACCTTCTCGAAGGCTCCGTAGACTATACGTTGGGCAATGCTCTTCTTGCCCCCCTTCATAATCACATTCACAAGGTGCGCGACCAAGGGGCTCTGGTAGCGGATATCGGGCTGAACCTGACGCTTCTCTGCTCGGTGACGGCGGGACATGGCGGAAGTGGCGGGGGACGGGAAGGGTTACTTGGCGGCCTTCGGGCGCTTGACGCCGTACTTGGACCGGGAACGACGACGCTTCTCGACGCCGGTGGCGTCCAAGGTGCCGCGGACGATATGGTAGCGAACGCCGGGGAGATCCTTCACGCGGCCGCCCCGGACGAGCACAATCGAGTGCTCCTGAAGGTTATGACCCTCGTCCGGGATGTAGGAAATCACCTCGTTGCCGTTCGTGAGGCGGACCTTGGCAACCTTTCGGATGGCCGAATTCGGCTTCTTCGGGGTGCGGGTCATGACCTGGACGCAAACGCCGCGGCGGAAAGGGTTACCCGCCAGCGCCGGAGACTTCGACTTGGCGGTCACTTGGCGGCGGCCTTTACGCACGAGTTGGTTGATGGTCGGCATACGCGGAGGGAATTCTTACGAGGGAAAAGGGACGAAAAGGGGAAAACGCTACCGGCGGCGAAACCGCCGGCAAGCACAATCTCGATGAAACTGCGGGAAACGGCGGCCGCCAATGGAAGGCGCAACCCGCCACGGCAGCGCCGCGTGGCGCGACGGACAAGCGCAAAATCTCGCTCGCTTCCGGGAGTAAGGCGGTTTCGCTCCGCCCGCATGCGCGCCGGCTGGATCAAAATCCGCTCCGACCTCCCGGGATCCTTCGGGCTAGCCCTGCTGCTCGCCGGCGGCTTCATGCTCTTCACTGCTTGGGACCAGTCGCACTGGTGGCGCAGCAAGCAGGATTACACCTTCGGCTGGCTCGTACCCCTTTTCGTGGCGTTTGTCGTGCACGATCGCTGGTCCCGAATCCGTGCCGCAGCAGCCGCCTGCGCGGCGTCGAACAGCCCCCGCGCCCGCGGCTGGCAGGGCTGGCTGCTCACCACCGTCTCCGGAGCTGCCCTCCTGCTCGGTGCAGCCCTCTTCCTCCTTGGATCGTTCTATCGCGCCGGGGCCGGCACCTCCCAGCCCGGCACTCTCGCCATCACACTCGGCATGGCCGGAATCACCTCCGCCCTGCTCTTACTGAACGCCCCGGCCAGCCCCTCTCCCGTCCGAGCCACGCTCGCCGCGGACGCACGCCTACGCCTCGCTAGCCTCTTCGCGTTCCCCGTGCTGATCTGGCTGGTGTCGGCGCCAATGGTGTCCGCGGTAGAGTCCCAGCTCAACCTGCTCCTGCTCCGCCGCGTGGTCGCCGTGGTGGCGTTTGTCTTCGACGCGCTCGGACTCCCCATCGAACAGCGCGGCAACGTGCTCGCCCTCCCGCCGATCAACGGCCACCCTAACCTTGTCGGAGTCGAGGATGCATGCTCCGGCATCCGTTCCCTCACCGCCTGCCTCTTCGCCGGCTCTTTCCTGTCCGCGGTCTTCGTCCAGCAGGCATGGAAGAAAGTCGTGCTTGTGGTCGCAGCCCTAATGCTGGCTTTCGTGACGAATCTCGGCCGCAGTCTTTTTCTCACCGCCTGGGCCTACCGCCACGGCCACGCGGCGATTGAGGGAACGGTGCACGATGTCGCGGGCTATGCGGTGCTTGGCGGCACCGTACTCGGTCTGCTGGGGCTTCTGCCCTTGCTCAACCTCCGGCTACTGCCGGCCGAGCGCCCATCCCCAGCCGCAACGAGCCCGTGACGTCCCCACTGCTATGGCTCTATCGGGCCCTGTTCACGCCGGCGCTGGTGGCCCTCTCGCCCCGTTACGTCCTGCGGATGATCCGCCGCGGCGGCTACGGGCCCGGGTTTAGCCAGCGCCTCGGCTGGCTCCCTCCCCTTCCCCCGCCGGTCCCCGGCCGGACCCGCGTTTGGATCCAGGCGGTCAGCGTTGGGGAACTGCTCGCGTTAGGCCCGGTGCTCCGGGGGCTGCACGCCGCCGGCGCGGAGATCGTGCTCACGACAACGACGAGCACCGGTCGACGCCTCGCGGCCGAGCGATACGGGGCGCTCGCGGCGACGTTGGCCTACTTTCCGCTCGATGCCTGGCCCTGCTCGGCCGCCGCCTGGCGCGCCCTGCGCCCCGACCTTGTGGTGCTCACCGAGGGCGAACGCTGGCCGGAACACATGCATCAGGCCGAACGGCGCGGCATCCCGGTGGTCTGCGTGAACGCCCGGTTGAGCGACCGCTCTTTCCGCCGGCTCAGCCTCGTGCCCGGGCTGGCGCCGCTGTTACTCGGTCGTCGGACTCGTTTCCTCGCCGCCTCGGCTCAGGACGCCGAGCGCCTCGCCCACCTCGGGGTGGGTAGAGACCGGGTCAGCATCACCGGCAACCTCAAGCTCGACGTTACGCCCCGCTCGTGTTCGCCGGCGGAACAGGCGCGTTTACGCCTGGAACTGGGTCTGGCGTCGGGTCCACTGCTACTCGGCGCCTCGACCTGGCCCGGGGAGGAGGCGGCCTTGGTGGAGGCCTGGCGCCACGCGCGCGCGCAAGGCCTTGCCGCCCAGCTGCTCCTGGTACCCCGCCACGCCGAGAGGCGGGCGGAGGTGCTGCAGATCCTCGCGGCCGCCGGCGTGCGTAGCCACCTCCGCACCCTTGGTCCCGCCCCGGCCCCGGTCGAAGTGGCAGTCGCCGACACGACGGGCGAGCTCGCGCTGCTGACGCACCTGGCGGACGTCGTCTTCGTGGGCAAGAGCTTGCCGCCCCACACCGAGGGTCAGAGCCCGGTGGACGCCGCCGCCTTGCGCAAGCCCCTGCTATTCGGACCGGGGATGAGCAACTTCCGCACCGTTGCCGGCGAACTGCTGGCGATTGGTGCCGCCGAAGCCGTCGCCACCCCCGCCGCCCTCGCCGCCGCCGCGACTCGATTGCTGGCCGATCCCGGAACCCGGACCGCCCGCGGCCGCGACGCCGAGGCCTGGCACGCCCGCAACCGCGGCGCCGCCGACCGCACCCTCGCCGCTCTCCAGCCGTACCTGGCCTCGCCGCCCACGGCCTGAAGCGGCGCGGCGCAGACGCACTCCAACTTCAGGATTGCACCCGGCGCGCCCACTCCTTCACGGTCGACGTTTCGATCGATGCAGTCGCACGGTCCCAAGCGCGTCTATACTCCAAGCTCCTTGGAGTTCTGGTTTAGCAAGCTCGAAGGAGACTGGGCGCCGGCGTTCACTTCCGACCAGCTGGAGCGCGGACGGCAGATCTATGTCGAAAGCCAGGTTCGGGAGTTGGAGCTGACCGACCACGATGCCATCGTCCACCGGCGGGTGGAAAAGCGCGATGAGTATGCCGTGATCGAATGGACGGACCAAGGCATCAGCGTGCGTTCCTCCTCGACGGACCCGGAGGTGGCCCAAGCCCTCGCGGTCGCCGGGCTGCACGAGATCGAGGAATTGGTGGCGGATGAGATTTCGCCTCTGCCGGCGGATTCGCGGCCGCCGCTCCGTACGGCCAACCGCCCCGGGCCGTTGCTCGGCACCAACGGCCCGGTAGCGCAGCCGGACCCGGTCGCCACCGCGCCGGCCGCGCCCGCCACTTCGACCGCGCCGGCGGGCGCTCCGAGTCGCACGCTGGTGCTGGTCTTTAAAACGCGGACCGCCGGGCTTACTTTCCAGGCCGTCTGGAACGAGGGCACCGGCGGCAAGCGCCTACCCGCGCTCGGTCCTGATGCTCAGGCCGGGAGCAACCACCACCCCTCCTCGGCGGAGCGCGCCAAGCTCATCGGCCTCGCGGCCTACGCCCGCAAGGCCCACTTCCATTATCAGCAAGACACCGGCCTCTACCTCTTGGAGTCCCTGATCGAGATCCCCAACTTCCTCCGCACCGTCCTGCCGGCGTGGAAGCGCCTCTTTTCGGTCGAGTTGGACGATAAGGCGGCAAACCTGCTCAAGGGGACCCGCTCCGTCGAGATCGAGGCCGTGGCAGAGGCGGTACCACGCGCGGGCGGCGCGAACGGGGACAGCGTGGGCCTCAACTTGCGCTGGATCTTCCGGGCGGGAGAGAGGATGTTGACGGATTCGGAAGTCGCCGCGCTGCTGCGGAAGGAAGGCCAACCGGTCATTCTGCCCAACCTTGGGATCGTCGCCGTCCCCAGCGAGAAATGGGCCACGTTCGCCACTTGGCAGCGCAGCCTCGGCGAGGCCTCCGGTGACGATGACCACGCGCCGCTCTCGCCCTACCTGGTCTTTTCGCTGTTCAACGATGACCGGCTGAAGCTCTCGCTCTCACCGGAGATCGCGGCTTGGCGGGAGCGCGTCCTCGGCCCACCGGCGGCGCCCCCGGAGTTAGCCCCCCTCCTCCGTCCCTACCAGCGCCGTGGCGTCGAATGGATGCTGCATCTCGGCAGTGTCGGGTGCCACGGCCTGCTCGCCGACGAAATGGGCCTCGGCAAGACGTTGCAGATTCTCGCCCTGCTCTCCGCCCGGCCCGTGCCCGGCAAGCCCGGCCTCATCGTCTGCCCCGCCAGCGTCGTCCCCGTCTGGCGCGAGGAGATGGCCCGCTTTTTCCCCGGCCTGACCTGCGAGGTCCTCAAAGCCGGGCACACCTTCCAACACCGGCCCGGTGCGATCCTGTGGATCGCCAGCTACACGCAGCTCCGCAAACACCGCGCCCTGCTCGACGGGATTGATTTCGGCTACGCCGTCCTCGACGAGGGCCAGTTCATCAAGAACCCCGACGCCAAGGTGACCCGGACCTGCTTCGCGCTCCGCGCTGACCACCGGATCGTCCTCACCGGTACCCCCCTCGAGAACCGGCAACTGGACCTGTGGAGCATCTTCCGCTTCCTCTTGCCTGGCCTGCTCGGCTCCCGCTCCGCCTTCGAGGCCGCTCTCGCCACCGACCGCGACGCTACCCTAGCGCGCCTTCGCGCCCAACTCGCGCCCTTCATCCTCCGCCGCACCAAACGGGAGGTGGCCCAAGAGCTGCCCCCCAAGGTCGAGATGGAGCTGATTTGCCCCCTTACCGACGTCCAGCGCACCGAGTACGCGCGGATTTGCAGCGAGGGCCTCGATCGCCTGGGCGACGATGTCGGCGCCGCGATGCGCGAGAAGTCCTTCGGCTTCCTGGCCCTCCTCACCCGGCTCCGCCAGACCTGCTGCGATCCGGATATGCTCCCGTGGCGCAAGGCGCCCCTCACCGACTCGGGCAAGATCAACCTGCTGCTGGAAAAGCTCACGGAGGTCGTCGGCAGCGGCCACAAGGCGGTTATCTTCTCCCAGTTCGTGATGCTCCTGGATCGCGTGCGCGAGGCCCTCGCGACCCATTTCCCAGACCTTGCCCGGTACGAACTGACCGGAATGACCCTCGACCGCCAGAAGCCGGTGCAGGCGTTCCAAACCGCCTCAGGCGCCGCCGTGATGCTGGTCTCCCTCAAGGCGGCCGGCACTGGGATCACTCTCCACGCCGCGGATTACGTTTTTCTTCTGGACCCTTGGTGGAACCCCGCCGTCGAGGCCCAGGCCGTCGACCGTGTCCACCGGATCGGCCAGACGAATACGGTGTTTGTCTACCGGATGATTACCGCGGGCACCATTGAGGAACGGATTCAGGCGCTGAAGGCCTCGAAGCGAGACCTGTTCGACAAGCTGATCGGCGGCCTGGGGGGCGACTTCGATCTAAGCCAGCACTTCACCTCGCTGCGGAGCCTGGTCACCCTCACCACCCCGGCTGAAGTCGAGGAACCGCAGGAGCCCTACACGATCGACTGATGGCGCTTCCCCTCGTTCCCCTCGGTTAAGGCCGCGCGACCACCAGCGAAGCGTTAGTACCGCCGAACCCGAAGCTGTTGGCCAAGGCAGCTCGCACCGGCTTCCGCACCGCCTCGCGCGGGGTGTAGTTGAGACCCAGAGCGGCGCAAGCCGGGTCCACCTGCTCCAGATTCAAGGTCGGGGGAACGATCCCGTGATAGACGGCCAAGGTAGCCGCAAACGCTCCCATCGCGCCGGCGCCGCCCAGGAGGTGACCGGTCATCGACTTGACGCCGCTCACGTGTAGAGAATCCCGGTTTGCCCCAAACACCTCTGCGATGGCGGCCGCCTCCTCGCCGTCACCCCCGGGAGTTGAAGTGGCGTGGGCGGAGACATAGTCGATCTCCCCGGGCGCCAGCGCAGCGTGGGACAGCGCCAGCCGCATCGCCCGGGCCGAACCCTCGGCGCCAGGCGCCAGCGACGACAAATGATAAGCGTCCGCGGTGGCCCCGTAGCCTCGCAGCTCGGCGTAGATGCGGGCCCCGCGCCGCAGCGCTTGCTCGCGCTCCTCCAGCACGCAGACAACTGCGCCTTCCGCTAGCACGAAGCCATCCCGATCCCGTTCGTAGGGCCGCGAGGCGCGCGTGGGATCGTCGTTGCGCGTCGACAGGGCCCGCATCTGAGCGAATGCCCCCACCGCCAGAGGTGTCACCGTGGACTCGGCGCCGCCGGCCAGCATTACATCGGCATCTCCTCGGGCGATGGCCGCGGCCGCCTCGCCGAGGGCGTGGCCACTTGTCGCGCAAGCGGAAGCCACACTCATATTGGGGCCGCGACAGTCCAGCAGCAAACTCACCTGCCCGGCCAGGAGGTTTGGCGCGATCTGGATGATGAAGAAAGGGGAAATCTTGCGAAAGCCACCTGCCTTCCAGACGTCATGCATCGCCTCCATCTCGGGCAACCCTCCCAAACCGACGCCCAAGCTCACCCCGAAGCGCTCCGGCGCCAGGATCGCCCGGTGGGCATCAAGACCGGAGTCGGCGTAAGCTTCTACCGCCGCCCCCACGCCCAAGTGCGTGAAGCGGCCGAACTTCTTCAAGTCTTTGGGCGTGAGCGCCTGCAGCACGGCCTCCCCGGCCGCGCCCCGCGGGTGCAACGGCGCCGCCAAGGAACGGCAAGGGTCGTAATCACGCACTTCCCCCGCGATCCGCGCCGTGCAGCCCGCGGCATCAAACCGCGTGATCGGCCCAATGCCGCTCCGCCCGGCCACCAGGGCTGCCCAAGTCTCCGCCGCGGTCGTGCCGCACGGCGTGACGGCGCCGAGACCAGTGAGCACCACGCGACGAGAGGAGGCAGGGGTGGGAGGCATCAAGGCCGAGGCTGAAACGCGGAGCGGGCTCGCGTCAACCGCGAGCGACAACCCCGGCTCGGGTCCTCCGCCAAACCCGGAAAACGAGCACGCCAGGTCGCTCCCTCATCGGGCCCAAATGCGCGCGCCGTCGGCTCACCGCGCCGTCGTGGGGATCTTCGGCTGTTATCCCCGCTGCGTGCTCCTCCGCGGCCCTCGCGGGTACGCGGAGGTTCCGTTCGCCGCGTTGCGGCCTTGCCGCCTGCGGGCCCATCCCCCGGCCGCCGCAGGGCGGTAGCGAGCTGTTGTCTTTTTCGGCGCGGAGGTACGCCCGACTTTTCTTGCGTCAGCGTCAGCCGCTCTACTCCGCACCGGCTTGACCGGCCCACCGCGCCGCCTGCAGCCTCCCCTCACTTTGCCTCCAATGCCCCTACC
>JBEDEF010000177.1:0-13619 GCA_041175845.1 Verrucomicrobiota bacterium | reverse complement strand
GAGGACGCGGGTCTGCATGGGCGGAGCCGGAGAATGAGCCGATTCCCGGCCGCAGGGGAAGCCCGCGCCGCGCCGGAGACGAGATGGCCGGGGCGGGACTTCAAGCTTGCTCCGCCCCGTCCCGGCCCGTTGCTTCGGCCCCGCCTGTAGGGGTGTCTTCCGCGGAAGGCTGAGATTGCGGCGCGATCGGCTGCTCGACCCTTTGAACCTGCCGGATCATGCCGACGAAGGAAACAGCAGGCGCCGCCAGTTGCGCCATTCGGGTGCACCGGAGGCGCCCCCTTCGGCGACGGACCCCCGGGTTGCAGGCGATCATCCAATGCCACGCCTGCCCGTTCTGCTCCTCCTCCTGCCCGTCCTCGGTGCCGCCCGTGCCGCCGAGGCCCCCGCGCCCGCCGTGGCCCTCGCCCCGGTCCGCGTCACCGCCGACCTCTGGGGTACGGATCTCGACCGGATCCCCGCCAGCGTCACGGTCCTCGACGCCCCCGCGCTCGCCGCCGGCGCCGTCCGCCACTTCGGCGACCTCGTGGATCAGATCCCCGGGCTGACCTGGACCGGCGGCACCTCCCGCCCACGCCACCTCCAGCTCCGCGGCGTCGGCGAAAATTCCCAGTACGAGGGCGAGACGCCCGACTCCGCGGTGCGCTTTTTGGTGGATGACTTCGACTTCACCGGCCTCGGCGGGGTGGCCGGCACCTTCGACGTGGATCAGGTGGAGGTGCTCCGCGGTCCGCAGGCCGGGGCCTTCGGAGCCAACGCCGCCGGCGGGCTCGTCCGCCTCGTCACCACCGCCCCCTCCGCGAGCTGGTCGGGTCGCCTCGAGGGCACCGCGGGGAGCGATGGCCTCCGCGCCGTCGGGCTCGCCTTCGGCGGCGCCCTCGTCCCGGGCACCGCGCCGGAACGCCCCGCCTTCCGCCTCAGCCTGCACCGCCACACCGACGACGGCTTCCGGCGGAACGTCACCCTCGGCCGCGCCACCAACGCCCGCGACGAGACCACCGGCCGCCTCCGCCTCGCCACCACGCTGGCCTCCGGCTGGCGGCTCGAGGGCGGCCTCCTCCGCGCCCGTCTGCGCAACGGGTTCGACGAGTTCGCCTTGGACAACAACGGCGAACGTACCTTCAGCGACCAGCCCGGCCGCGATGAGCAGGACTCCCGCGGCGCCAGCCTTCGCGCGGTCTCGCCCGGTCCCGGCCTGCGCCTCACCGCGGTCACTCAGGTCACCCGCACCACCTCCCGCTACAGCTACGACGACGACTGGACGGCCGCCTCCTACCAGGGTTTCAGCGACCTCGGCCGCCGCCGTACCGCCTTCAGCCAGGAACTGCGGCTCGATACGCCCGCGGCCTCTGCTCCCGGCGCGGCCCGCTGGACGCTCGGCGCCTGGGCCGGCCGCAGCGACGAGACGTCCGTCTACACCAATACGGATCCGGGGAACGTCCGCGGCCTGCGGACGGAGTACCGCGGCGATAACGGCGCGCTCTTCGGGCAGGCCGGCTGGGAACTGGCTCCGGGCACCCGGCTGACGGCAGGCCTCCGGGCCGAATGGGTCGAGACCGCCGGCCGCGGCGTCCGCTCGCGATTCCGCCGGGCCCGCGGCACCTTCGACCCCGTCGTCACCTTTGCCCCCGCTTTCGCCGACTCCCTCGCCGGCGGTCGGCTCGTGCTTGAGCAGGACCTCGGCGCCGGTCGCTTGGGCTTCCTCTCGCTGACCCGCGGCTACAAGGCCGGCGGAATCAATGTGGATGCGCGGATCTCGCCGCCCGTCGATCCGCTCACCTACGGCACGGAGGACCTGTGGAACCTCGAGGCCGGCCTGCGCGGTCAGGCCTTCGCCGGCCGGCTGCGGGGCGAGGCGACCGCGTTTCTCCTCGATCGCCGTCAGGTGCAGGTCCGCGATTCCGCCGGCTTCGGCGGCAACTACCGGTTCTTCACCGCCAACGGCGACACTGCGCGCGTCGCCGGCCTCGAGGCCGCCGCGACCTGGGTGCTCGCCCGCGCCTGGTCCGTGCAGGCCTCCGGATTCCTGCAGGACTCCGACCTTGCCCGCTTCCGCCTCGCCAGCGGCCTGCCGGCCGGGGGCCGCCGGCTCGCCAACACCCCGCGCCACGGCCACACCTTCGCCCTGCGGCACGGCGCCGGCCCCGGCTGGTTCGGGCGCCTCGAGCACTCCGGCCGCGCCGCCCAGTTTGATTCGAACAACCACGACGAGGCCCGCCGCGCCTTCGGCGTCTGGAACGCCACCCTCGGGTACGCCACCCCCGCGTGGACGTTCACCCTCTGGGCCCGCAACCTGACGGACGTCGCCTACGACAAGCGGGTCTTCTTCTTCGGGAACGAGGATCCCGATTACGAGCCCCGCCGCTACACCTCCCGCGCGGATCCGCGGCAGGTGGGCGTCACCCTCGCCCACTCGTTCTGAATCGGACGCGCGCCGGCCCGGCTTCCGCTTGCCGGCCCAGCGCGCGGCCGTTTTGGTCTCGCCGATGATCTCGCTCCACGAAGGCAAAGGTGCCCGGACGAAGCGGTCCCGTGACCGCGCGCTCCTGCTGCACCTGGAGCTGACGGGCGCCCAGCCCCGCGTCTGGCGCCAGCTCCTCGTGCGCGAGTCGATGTGGCTCTCCCGGTTCCATGAGGCCATCCAGGTCGCCTTCGACTGGTTCGATTATCAGACGCATTCCTTCCAGTTCGACGACCTCCGCTACGGCAACCCGCTGCAGCGGGACGACCTTGTGGTCGAGGATGACCGGGACGTGACCCTCGCGACCGTGGACCTCGAGCACCGGGGTCGCGGCGTGTACCATTACCATTTTGGCCCGGGCTGGCAGGTGGAGCTGCGGCTGGAGGGCATCGAGCCCCTCGCCAAGGGCAAGGTCTACCCGGTCTGCGTGGGCGGTGAGCGCGCGGGCCCGCCCGAGGACTGCGGCGGCCTGGAGGCGTTCCACGACATGCTGGCGTGCATCCAGGAGCCGCACACCGAGCTCGGCCGCGAATGGCTCGAATGGCTCGGCCCCGAGTACGACCCCGCCGCCTGCAACGTCGCGGCGATCAACAAGGGCCTGCGCAAGGTCGGTCGCTGAGCCGCGGACTGAGCGCCCCCCTGGGCGCCCCAGGTGCGCTCCGCCATGCGTTCGTCGCAAAGGTTACGTGTCGCCGACGGGCGGGTGAAGACCGCGCGGCGGAGAGCGCCGTGAATTGACCCGCTGGGCCGTTTCCCGGCGCGGTGGGGGGCGGGCCGGGTCGTCCGGCGGATTCTTCCGCAGGCGCCGGCCTGACCCTCCTCCCAACATCACCTATGCACCGCCTTCTCATCCGTCTGCTGCCGGCCTGCGCCGGGGCGACCGTCCTCCTCGGCCAGACCGCGCCTGCGCCCAAACCCGCGGACACGCCCGTGTCCCTCGACCGCTTCGTCGTGCAATCCGTGCCGGCGCCGGTCGCGAACCACCTCGCGGGCCGCGAGCAGATCGCCCTCCAGTCGGCCGCGACCAGCGTGATCAACGTCATCAAGTTCCTCCCCGGTGTGAGCCTCTCCCAAGGGGACGGCATCGGCGGTGACGACTGGTCCACCCGGATCAACATCCGCGGTTTCACCGAGGGGCAGCTGGGCTTCTCATTCGACGGCGTGACGACGGGCTACACCGCCTACGGTGGCGGCACCAAGCCGAACCGTTACGTGGACGGGGAGAACCTGGCCGCGGTCGTGGTTTCGCAGGGCGCGGCGGAGATCTCCTCCGCCTCGGCCCAGGCGCTCGGCGGCACGCTGGCCTATTCCTCGCAGGCCCCGTCCGACGAGGCGGGCGTCCATGCCCGGTTCACCGGCGGCTCCTTCGGCCTCCAGCGCGGCTTCGTGCGGGTCGAGACCGGCAAGCTGGCGGGCGGCCTCCGGGGCTACGTGAGCCTCTCCAATCTCCAGTACGACAACTGGGTGCGGGACTACGTCGGCGGCGACGCCGCCCTGAGCAAGCGGATCCACGCCGACGCCAAGGCCACGGCCGACCTCGGATCGACCAAGCTGACCTTCTGGACTTCGCTCGATAACGTCGCGCCCGAAATCAATTTCCAGGGCGTCTCGCTCCGCCAGTTCGCCCAAAGTCCACGGGACGACCGCCTGACCTTCACCTTCACCGGGCGGCCGAACACGGACCAGAATTACGCTCCCACCTGGACCACGATCCGGACCAACAGCATCACCTACCTGAAGGCGGAGACGCGGCCGGCCGACGGCTGGAGCCTTTCCGTCCAGCCCTACTGGGCCTACCAGAACGGCAAGGGCCAGTTTCTGCCTCCCTACCAGGTCCGCCGGTTCGACCTTAGCGGCGCGCCCTCCGCCGAGAGCAATTACGTGCCGGCCAATCGGGTCGGGACGGTCTTCTTCGCGGACGCCGCCGGCCGCGATCTCCTGCCGGTCAATCCGACGACCGGGTTTGCGGCCGCGGATCCATTCAACATCGCCTCCTACGCCTGGCTGACGCCGGCCCAGCAGGCGGCGGCCAAGCCCCTGTCCTCGGCCCGCTTCAGCCGGTACCTCAACAACCGCTTCGGCGTGAATGCCGGGGCCGAGGTCCAGGTCGCCGCCGGCAACCGCCTGCGGTTCGGCCTGTGGCACGAGACGCAGCGCCGCGAGCGCTACCGCACCTGGCACGCGGTCCTCGATCCGACGCAGAGCTCGGTTTACAACGAGGGCGCCTACCTGAAGTCTTTCCACTGGGATTACCGCACCGCGACCAACATGGTCTACGCGGAGGACCAGGTGGTCTTCGGCCCGGTCACCGTCAACGTCGGCCTGAAGTACTTCCAGATCGACTTCCGCGGCCGCCAGCGGCTCCTGCAGTCGGACGGCACGTTCTACGCCAAGGAGCTTTCGAGCGATTCGCGGCCGCTCCCGAGCGCGGGCGTGGTCTACAAGCTGGATGCGGCCTCCGAGTTCTTCGCGGGCGCCTCCCGCAATTTCTCGGCGGTGAAGGACACCATCTTCACGGATAACGTCACCGCGGCTGGCACCGACTATTCGCGGGTCAAACCCGAGTACGCCCTGAACCTGGATGCCGGCTACCGCTACGCCGGCCCCGACCTCTCGCTCTCGGCGACGGTCTATTCCATTCGCTACACCGACAAGATCGTGAATCTGAGTGGCACCGTCGCCAAGGACTACACCAACACCGGTGCGGGCAGCGTGCTGGTCAATGTGGGCGGGCTGGCCGCCATGGGCGCCGAGGTCGCGGCGAGCTACCGGATCGGCGGGGGCTTCAACCTGCTCGCCTCCTTCAGCCGGACGCGGGCGACCTACACGGAGAACACTCCGGACGGCACGATCCTCAAGGACAAGAAGGTCGTCGATACGCCCGAGCAGATCGCCTCCCTCGGTCTGGTCTACGCCAAGGGTGGCCTCTCCTTCGGCCTTCTGGGCAAGAACACCGGCCGGATCTATGGCACCTACAGCAACGACGGGTCGATCCCGGCGGTGACCGTATACGACCTCAACCTCGGCTACACCCGCACCTTTGCCGGCCGCGACTTCGTGCGCAGCCTCGGGTTCGAGCTGAACGTGATGAACCTCCTGGATCGCAATTACCTCGGGGGCATCTCGATCAATGACCAGGGTTACGTGAAGAGCGATCCGAACGGCACCACGATGCTGTACAACATCGGCGCCCCGCGCACGATCGCCTTCTCGGTGTCCATCGGTTTCTGATCCGCGTTCCAAACCTTCCTGGCCGGGCGGGGCGGGTTCCCGCGCCGCCCGGCATCCTTCCTGACATGCTCCGCCGCGACTTCCTCCTCGCCTCCTCCCTGGCTCCGCTCGCGGCCCCGGCCGCCCCGGCCCGCGGCCCGGCTCGCCGGGCGCTTCGGCTCGCCCACCTCACCGATGTCCACGTGATGCCGGTCCGCGAGGGCTTCCAGGACCCCCCGGGTGGCTTCGCGGCGGCGCTCCGCCACGCCCAGGCCCTGCCCGACCGCCCCGATCTGATGTTCTTCGGCGGGGATCTGATCATGGATGGCCTGAAGCTGGAGCGGGACGAGACAGTCGCCCAGTGGGACGTCTGGGATGCGGTGCTGCGCCGCGAGCTCCAGGTGCCCGCCCGCTTTGCGCTGGGCAACCACGACATCTGGGGCTGGGGGATCCGGGGCCGGCCCGGCCTCGAGCGGGAAAAGGGCTACGGGAAGGCGCTCGCCCTCGAGCGGCTGGCGCTGCCCGATCGCTATTATTCCTTCGACCAGAACGGCTGGCACTTCGTCGTGCTCGACAGCATGCAGCCGGATTTCGCCAACAAGCACAGTTACACCGCAAGCCTCGACGAGGCCCAGTTCGCGTGGCTCGCGCGGGACCTGGCCGCGGTCCCGGCGGCCACGCCGGTGTGCATCCTCTCCCACATTCCGATCCTCAGCGCCTGCGTCTTCTTCGACAATGACCTCGAGTCCACCGGCAGCTGGGTGGTGCCTGGCGCGTGGACCCACATCGACGCCCGCCGGTTGAAGGATCTCTTCCGGCGGCATCCGAACGTGAAGGTCTGCCTCAGCGGGCACGTGCACCTCGCGGACGACGTGACTTACCTCGGGGTCCGGTACCTCTGCAACGGGGCCGTGAGCGGCGGGTGGTGGAAGGGCGATTACCAGGAATTTCCGCCGGCCTATGCGATCGTCGATTTCTTCGCGGATGGCACGGTCGAACGGCAGCTGATGACGTACCGCTCGCGGTGAGCGCCGGCGCCGGCTCCCAGGCCGGGCACGGCGGATCCGGCGCGACGGCGGCGGGTCCCGCCGGTGCCCCGCGCCCGGATTCCCCGGGCGCGTGGGGCCTCCTCGCGCTGCTGGTGGCGGGCTACATTGGCGTCTACCTCTGCCGGAAAAATTTGGCGGTGGCGGTGCCCCTGCTGGTCGAGGACTTCGGGGCCACCCGCGAGGAGGTCGGCCGGATCGCCAGCGTGGGCACTTTGGCCTACGCTGCCGGCAAGCTGCTGCTGGCGCCCCTCGTCGACCGCTTCGGGGGCCGGGATTCCTTCCTCGGGGCGCTGCTGGCCGTAGTGGCCTGCGGGGCGCTGTCCGGCCTGTCCCCCTCGCTGGGCATTCTGGGGCTGGCGTATGCCTGCAACCGGCTGGGTGCCTCCCCGGCGTGGGCGGCGATGGTCAAGCAGGCGTCGCCATGGTTTGGCTCCCGCAGCCAGGCCTTCGCGTTGGGCGTGCTCAGCCTGAGCTACGTCTTCGGCGGGGCCGCCGCGGTGGCCCTCGCCGGCTGGGTGGCGCAGGCCAGCGGGGGCAGCTGGCGCGCCATCCTGTTCGTTCCCTCGATCGTGCTGGCGGTCCTCGCCCTCGCGGCCTGGCGCTTCCTCCCCCGGGACGCGGCTCCCCGGCGGGCGGCGGGGACCCCGGGCGGCGCGCCGCCGCCGGCGCGCCGCGCCTGGGCGGAGCTGTTCCGGGATCGCGGCTTCCAGGTCCTGTGTGCCCTCAGCTTCCTGCTCACGCTGGTACGCGAAACCTTCAACGACTGGACCGTCGACTTCCTCAAATCCACGGGCGGCCCGGACGTTTCCCTGCGGGCGGCATCCTTCCTCTCCCTTCCGTTCGACCTCTGCGGCGCCGCGGGCATCCTCGTGCTCGGGGTGCTGCTGGGCCGCTGGTCGCCCGCGCGGCAGCGCTGGGTCCTCGCCGTGACCCTCGCCCTCCTCGCCGGCAGCCTGGTCCTCCTCTCGCGGCCGGCCCAGTTGCCGCTCCCGTGGCTGGTCGCGCTCCTGGGCGTGATCGGCTTTTGCGGGCTCGGCCCTTACAGCCTCCTCGCCGGCTACTACTCGGTCCGGCTCCGCGGACCCGCCCTCGCCGGCACCGTCTCCGGGCTCATTGATTCGGCAGGCTACCTCGCCGGCGTGCTCGCGGGCTCCGGCTTCGGCTGGATCCTCGACCATTGGGGCTACGGAACCGGCTTCGGCCTCCTCGCGGGCGGCGCGGCCGCCGCCGCAGGTCTGGCCTTACTCCTGCCGGCCTCCGCTCCTCCTTCGGACCATGCCTAAACTCTCCGCCTCCCTTCCCGCCGTCGTCCTCGACTGGGCCGGGACCACCATCGATCAAGGGTGCATGGCGCCCGTCTTCGCCCTGCAGGCCGTGCTGCGGCGCGAAGGCATCCCCACGTCGATCGAGGAACTGCGCCTCGAGATGGGTCTCCCGAAACGGGACCACCTCCGCTCCATCCTCTCGCATCACGGGCTGACCGAGCTGACCGACCGGCTCTATCCCGAACTGGAGCGCGAGATGCTCGTCCAGGTGGCGGCGCGCACCGACCTCATTCCGGGGGTGGCCGCGGCGGTGGCCTGGCTCCGCGCCGAGGGCATCGCCATCGGCACCACCACGGGCTATTCCCGGGTCATGCTGGAACAGGTTCTCCCCGCCGCCGCCGCCCAGGGCTATGCGCCGGATGCGGTCGTCACCCCGGATGACGTCCCCGCCGGCCGCCCGGCGCCGTTCATGATGTACGCCAACGCGCTGCGGCTGGGGGTCTGGCCGCTCAGCCGCTTCGTGAAGGTCGGGGACACCCCGAGCGACCTCGCGGAGGGCCGCAACGCCGGGGCGTGGACGATCGGGGTCGCGCTCACCGGCAACGCCCTGGGCTTCACGGAGCCGGAGATCCAGGCGCTTTCCGCCGGCGATCGTTCGGCCTGCTTTTCCGCCGCGCGCTCCGCGCTCCTCACCGCGGGGGCCCACGAGGTCATCGATGGACTCGCGGAATTGCCCCAGGCCCTCACGCGGCTGGCTCGGCACGTGGCCGACGGGCGGCGGCCCTGAGCCGCCTCAAGGAAGGGCCGCGACCACTTCCTCCGCGAGGCCGAAGGACAGGGTCATGCCGGCGCCGCCGAGGCCGTTGACGAGGGTGACTCCCGGCTCGGGCGAGAACACCCATTCGCTGCCCCCGTTCGTCAGCTTCGGGTAGACCCCGTGCCAGCGCTCCGCAATGGCGAGCGAGGGGGCCTGGAGGAACGTCCCCAGGTAGCCGAGGATCGCCGCGTTGATGTCCTCGCGATCGAAGGGATCGACGGTCAGCCCGTAGGCGTGCGAATCGCCGAGGGTCAGTTCGCGGCGGCCGGTCTCGGACACGAGGACGTGGATGCCGTGCGCGGTGTGGAAGGGCAGGGTGGCGCGCAGGCGCTCGCGGAGGGCCGGGAGCGACGGGCACGTCTGGAAGGAATCGTAGTGGGCTAGGGTAAGCCCCGCGCACAAGGCCGGACCCTGGGTCCACGCCGTGGGCTGGGGACCGGTCCGCAGCATCTGGAGCTTGCAACGGGTGAGCGCCGCCGCGCGGAAGTGCTCCGGGTACAGGGTCTCAAAGTCCGCGCCGCTGCAGACGATGACCCGGTCGGCCTGCAACTCCCCCCGGCTGGTCCGCACGCGGGGCAGCCGGATCTCCTGCACCGTCTCCCCGAACCGCAGCTCGACCCCGTGGTGTTCCTGCAGCCAGGCCGGGAGGCGGCCGATCGCCTCCCGCGGATCCACGGTGGCCTCGGTCGGACTCCAGAGCGCCCCGACCAGGCCCGCCGGGCGGACGGCCGGGAAGCGCGCCGCCACCTCCCGAGCCTCCAGCAAACTCCGGCCGTGGCCCGCGCCCGGTCCCGCGACAAATTCCCGGAGCACCTGCCATTCGTCCGCCTGATAGGCGAGGTGGAGGGAGCCTTCCGGCGCGAAGTGGATCCCGGTCCCCCGGGCGATCTCCGCCCACACGTCGCGGCTCCGCAGGGCCCGCGCGTGGCGCGGACCCTCGGGCTGGCCGATGGGCCACAGGAGCCCGAAGTTCCGGACCGAGGCCCCAACGGCCCGCTCCGTGCGCTCCACCAGGGCCACGCGGCGGCGCGCCGCGGCCTCCGCGGCCGCACCGCTGGACGGCGGGTCCGCATCGCCCGCTGCCGTCCGCGGGAAGCAACAACCTCCAAGGCAGTCATCCGCGCGGATCTCCGTTCAGAAGCGCCGGGTGAGGCGAACGCCATAGGTGCGCGGGTCGCCGGCGACAAAGGTCGGGATGCCGAAGGCGCCGCCGGTGTTCCCGGCGTCGATGATGTACTGCTGGTCGCGCAGGTTGTCCGCGTAGCCGGTCACCTCCCACCGTTGGTCGGCCGAGACGAAGGCGATCCGCAGCGCGAGGAGGCCGTAGCCATCCTGCCGCAGCAGTCCGCCCGCGTTGGCGTTGTTGTCATCGAAGAAATGCTTCGACTTGTACTGGTAGCTGGGCGTCAGCCGGACCGTGCCCGCCCCGGCGAGAGGCAGGGACAGGGTGGCCCCGAGGGAGTAGGTGCGCCGGGAGGTCAGGCGAAATGTGTTGCCGGCGAGCTGCTGCCGCTGGCCGCGATCATTCACCGCGTCGAAGGTCGCATCGGTGTAACCGAAGGTGGCGAAGGGGCTCAGGTTCGGGGTCAGGGCACCCTGGAGCGTGGCCTCGAAGCCCTTGCCCGTGGCGTTGCCGGCGTCGACCGTCGTCGTCAGGGGCGGCGGATTCGGATTCACCGCGGTGCTCTGGAAGTTCTGGTAGTCATAGCGGAACACCGAGGCGCTCCAGGTGACGCGCCGGCCGAGCAGCGCGCCCTTCAGGCCGACCTCGTAGTTCCAGACGATCTCCTCCTGCAGCTCCACCGGGACATAGCGCCCGCCGACAAAGGAGATGAGCAGCGTGTCTGGCCGGCGGCCGCGGGCGGCGCTGGCGAAGGCGCTCAGGCCGGGACTGAACTTGTAGCGGCCGACCAGCCGGGAGACCCACGAGCGGTAGTCCCGGCTCGCCTCGACCAGGCCGTTGGTCGGCGCGAAGAGCGCATTGGGGAAATTCGCCGCCGCGGTGGGGAAGCCGGCCGGCGTCAGCGCGTTGACGACCTGATAGCCCGAGGTGACATCCTCGAAGGTCGCGCGGAGCCCCGCCGAGATCTCCAGCTGCGGGGTCAGGTTGAAGGTGCCATCGACGAAGACATCATAGGCCTCCGTCGCACCCGTCTGGGTGTACTCCTCCCGGTTGTAGGGACGCAGCGGGCCGCCGGTCAGCGGATTGACCGTCAGGAGGGTATTGGGGCTCCCGTCGGGCAGGAACACGGGCACGCCGTTGCCCCGCAGGAGGAAGGCGGCGAACTGCCGCTCATCGGTGTAGAAGGGCACCCGGGCGGAGCCGTGCTCGTCGAAGAAGCTCAGGCCCGCGAAACCGCGGAAGCGCCCCCCGGCATCGTAGCTCAGCCGGAGCTCCTGGCTGAATTGCTTGCCCTGGTAATCCTCCGCGAACTCGAGGATGTTCAGCCGGGTGCCGTCGGCGTCGAACGCCTCGAAGGAATCGAAGTCCCGGTACCCGGTGATGCTCGTCAGCGTGAAGGCGTCGTCGAAGTCGTGGGTGACGATCGCGGTCACGCCGGCGACGGTCCGATCGATGCGCAGCTCGGACCCGCGGTTCAGCTCGGCGGTGTCGAACGGACGGGTGTCGCCCCCGCGCGGCGCGAAGGTTCCGCTCTTGAACGAGGTGCCCGGCGGCTGGTCACGCTGGTAATTGAGGATCAGGTCCGCGGTGGTCGCGGAGGTCGGCTGCCAGCGCAGGCTGGTGCGGATCGCGAGGGTGTTCTTGCCGTTCAGATCCGACCCGTCCGCGACGTTCCGGATCGAGCCGTCGCGGTCAACATAGGTGAACGCCACGCGCGCGAAGACCTGGTTCGGCTGGAGCACGGTGTTGAAGGTGCCCGCCGCCTCCACCCGACCGTAGTTGCCGAAGCCCGCGGTCAGCTGGCCCGCGTTCGTGTTCTGAGCCTTGTTCTGGATGATCGAGATCGCCCCGATCTGGGCGCCCCGGCCAAACAGCGTCCCCTGCGGCCCCTTCAGCACCTCCACCCGCTCGAGGTCGAAGAGCTCCACCACGCTGCCCCGGGAACGGCTGATCGAGACGCCATCCTGGAAGATCGACACCCGCGTCTCCTGCCGGGGATCGCCGCTGTCCGTGGTCACGCCCCGCACGTTGATCCCGGGATTGTTCGGCGACTGCTCCTGAATGAACAGGCCGGGGACGAACGGCGCCAGGTCCTTGAAGGAGCCGACGCCCATGCCCTGCAGGAAGGTCCCGGTGTAGGCGGTCACGGCGATCGGCACATTCTCGATCGCCTCGGTTCGCTTCTGGGAGGTGACCTCGAACTTGTCCAACGCGACAACCTCGGTGCCCGCCGCGGGCGGGACCGCGGCCCCGAGCGGGGACAGGGTGAACAGGGCGGTCAGGACGAGAGGTGCGCGCGGCAGCGAGGTCATTTGAGCGAGCGAGGCGCGCGGCGGCCGGGCGTCAACCCGCCGCCGGTCTCGTCACCGGAGGTTCACCGGAGCGTGACGGGATGGTCACGCAGGGGCGCGAGCTCGGCCGGCCTCAGTGGTGCAGCTCGAGCAGGACGATCCGGTTCTCCGCGGCCGGCCAGACGCGGCCGGTCAGCTGCTCCGCGAGAGCCCCGGAGCGAAACGCCGCCGCCACGGGCCGGGCGGTCGCATCGGCCAGCTCCAGCCGTGCGACGGACACCCCCGCCACCCCGGGGGGGATCCCCGGCGGCGGGCTCTGGCCGTCGAGGATGATCTCGTCCCGCGGCAGCCCGAAATAGCCCCGGGGCCGGGTTAGGAGCACGACCGCCCCCGGCCGGTTCTCCGCGGGCAGCGGACGTTCCACCCGGAGGTGGACCAGCTGGCTGGAACGAAGGAACGGACCGCGGTAGAAATGCGTGATGGCGTGATCCGGGGCCGTGACCACGAATTCCAGGGTGGTTTGGGCGTCGGTCGCCAGCGGCCCCCAGAGGCCATCCTCGCCGACGGTGGCCCGGTAACGCGCGCCGCCGCGCCGCGCCCCGGTTGCCGGGTCGGTGGCGAAGATCTCCACCGTCGCTCCCGGGATGGGCAGGTTGGTGGGGCCGCCCGGACCGAAGCCGGTGACCTTGCCCGCCAGCCGGACTTCCGCCTCGGGCCGGATCTCGAGGGTGGTCGGAGCGCGTCCCGTCACGAAGCGGAAGGTCTCGGCGAACGCCTCGGCGTGGTAACTCACCTCCCGGTGATCGCGGCCCGGGAGGACCACATTGGTGGCCCCGGCCAGGGCCGGTCCTTCGTAACTCACGCCCGTCGGCACGCCCTTGGCGCCGATCCACGCGCCATCCGGCTGGGCAAATTTGTCGTTTCGATCCGACCGCAGCGTGAGCCAACGCACCCCGGGCGTGACCTCTTCGCCCGGCGCCGCTCCGGGAGGCGCATTGAGGGCGGTCAAAAGGGGCCCGGCGCCGTTGAACTCGCTGCCCGGCCGGAGCGCCGGGGTGGCCCAGACGCCGTGGTTCGGGGTCCCGCCGAGGATCGCCTGCGCGACCAGGGCCGCGCCGCCGTGGCGGGCGATGTAATTGCGGATCGCGAGGCCCCCCCGGGAGTTCCCCACCAGAATCACCTTGCCGCCCCCGTGCGCCCGCGCGACCCGCGCCACCGCGGTCCCCAGGTGCCGGGCCAGGTCGTCCGCCGAGGTGCGCCCCGGCTGCTCCACCCGGTCGTCGTCGCGCGCCAGCGGGAGGGGCAGGTCCAGTGCGTGGAGCCGCTCCCGCGGCCAGCCGTTGCTCTCAAAGCGCCAGACGGTGGTCTTCGTCCACGGCAACGGCGATTCCGCCGCGCTGTGG
>JBEDEF010000176.1:0-9951 GCA_041175845.1 Verrucomicrobiota bacterium | reverse complement strand
CGTTCCGGTCGCGGATCTGTCCGAAGAGGGTGACGCCACGCGCGGCCAGCGCGGTCGACCCCGCGACCTCGGCCTCGCCCCCGCTACTCTCCGCGAGCCGCGCGAGGTCAACGCGGTAGATGCGGCCGGGATTTCCGGTTGCCGCGAGCACGATCCCGTTCTCCAGCGGTAGCAGATCGAGCACGGAGTCCGCCGGCAGCCGAATGCGGGCGATTATCCGCTCGTCCCGGACCAGGCAGAGTAAGCCGCTCGGCGAGGTGCCCGCCACGAGCGTTCCGTCCGCGGAGCGGAGCAGCGCCAGCACCTGCGCGTCGGGGAGCCGCGCGACCTCGCGGTGCGTGAAGGTCTCCGCGCCTCTTGGAAGCAGCACTTCGTGAATGGCGCCGTCGGGCCCGGTACCGAGCAGCCAGGTATCCGGAGCACCGCCTGGGGTGAGCGTCCAAAGTAGCGGCGCCGGGCTTGGGCTGCGCAGGTCGGTGAACACTGGACCGGGCACTAGCCGCCCATCAGCGCGAGTGGCGAGGCCGCGGAGTCGCCGGCTGGGCACGTCGCGATGAAAGTCCACCTCCAGCTTCCGCGAGAGGGTTTCGGCGGCGTGGCCGGTGAGGGCGAGGCAGGCGAGGAGCAGCAGGCGGGACAACACGAGTGCAGTCCGCGCGGCGCTGCGCCCGAAGGCAAGCCGGTGCAGCGCCGCGTTGACCGCGCACACGGGAGCGTGTGGGGTCGGGCTATGGCGAAATGGCTTCTCGTGGATGGCTTCAACTTAGCCTACCGGTGCTTTCACGCACTCCCGGAGCTCACCCGCGCTGACGGCTTTCCGACTGGCGCCCTGCACGGTTGGGTGAAATCGCTCTGGAAGCTCGCCGACCAGGAGGCGCCCGACACCACGCTGGTGTTCTTCGACCGGGGTGAATCCGCCGAGCGCGTGGCTCTGCACGCCGCCTACAAGGCCCAGCGCGCGCCGATGCCCGAGGCTTTACGAGCCCAGATCGATCCAATCCGGGAACTTACCCGCGCGATGGGGCTGGCTGGGATCGAGCAGGAGGGAGTTGAGAGCGATGATCTGCTGGCGGCGGAGGCCGTGCGGTTGGCGGGGCAGGGACACGACGTGGTCATTGTCAGCAGCGACAAGGATTTCGCGCAGGTCGTGGGGCCGCGGATCACAATTCTACTGCCGCCACCCTCGGCCGCGCCGAAGCTCGGCTGGCGCCGGCTAGATGCCGCGGGGGTGGTGGAAAAGTTCGGAGTGCCCCCGGAGCGCATCGCCGATTACCTCGCTCTGGTGGGAGACACGGCGGACAACATTCCTGGGATCGAGGGCGTGGGTCCGAAAACGGCCGCGAAGTGGCTGGCCGAGTGCGGCAGTTTGGAAGGAGTGATCGCCCGTTCGGGAGAGCTACGCCCTGAGCGCTTCCGATCGGTGGTCGCAGCGGCAGCCGACCGCCTGCGCCTGAATCGACGCCTGACGACCTTGAACCTTGCGCTGCCGCCGGCGGAACCAGCTTGGCGCACCCCCCAGCCGGCGGAACTGGTCGCGATGCTGGAGGGCTATGAGATGCGCACTACGGCCGTCGAGGCCCGTCGCCGCCTCGGTTGGGGAGCCCCACCGCCCCCTGCGCCCCTCGCGCCGGCCGCGTCTCCGTCACCGGCCCAAGGCGAACTCTTCTGAACCGCGTTCAGCGGCCCGCTTCGGATAGGCCCTTCGGATCAAAAATGTAGCCGACGCCGTGGACGGTGCGGAATTGCTCCAGACTCAGACCTTGGGCGGAGAAAAGATCGCGAATCTTGGCCACGTATTGATCGAGCGACCGGCTCTTCACGTCGGCGTGCACGCCCCACACCGCGTGGATCAGGGCCTTGCGGGTCACGACCTCACCTAAGCTGGCATTGAGGTAGGCAAGGATGCCCAGCTCCTTGCGACCAATGGTCGCCTTCACCCCGTTGGGGAAGGCGACTTCCAGCCGCTGGGGTTGGACGCGAGCGCCGCAAAAATCGAAGGGCTCGTCGTTGACCTTGACGTTTTTGGTGATGTTGAGGTCCGTCTTCACCTCCGCTCGGCGCAGGACCGCCCGGATCCGGGCCACCAACTCCGCGTAGCTGAACGGCTTCGTGATGTAGTCGTCGCCCCCGAGCTCGAGGCCCCGGACCTTGCTTTCCTCCTCGACGTTACCCGTCACGAAGATGATCGGCACGTTGATGTCCGCGGCCTTCAGCTGCTCGGCGAGCTCAAAGCCAGTCTGGTCGGGCAGATTGATGTCTAACAGCACCAGGTTGGCGAAATTCTTCTGGAGGAAACGCAAGGCGTGCTGCCCGCGGTGACAGACCTGCGCGTTCATCTCCGCGCGCTCGAGATGGGTCGCCACGAGCACGGCCAGTTCCGGCTGATCCTCGACCACGACGATGAGGGGCTTCGGTTGGGTGCGCGGAGGGGGCGGTTGAGACATGGGGCGTCGCTCTTCGGAAGAGTGACGTCTTGTCGCGCGGCGTGTCAACTGCCTCCCCGCCGGGGATTTCCGCGGCCGTGCGAGGGAAATATGCTTGAAGGGCCCGGGGTCGGGGTGTGCGCTCGGCGGGTGTCCGAACGCGCACCTCTGCTGATGCTCGGACTCCCCAAGGGTAGCTTGGAGGAGTCCACCAAGACCCTGTTCGCCAAAGCGGGCTGGAAGATCACGACTAGTAGCCGCAGTTACCGGCCGGCGATCGATGACCCCGAGCTCGACGGACGCTTTGTCCGCGCGCAGGAGGTGAGCCGCTACGTCGAGCACGGTTTTTTCGATTGCGGCCTCACCGGCTACGACTGGGTGCAGGAGAATGGGTCTGACGTCATCGAAGTGTGCGACCTCGTCTACAGCCGCGCCTCGACCCTGAAGTCCCGCTGGGTGTTGTGCGTACCGGAAGCCTCGCCGGTTCGTTCCGCCGCTGATCTTGCGGGCAAGCGGGTGGCCACCGAGCTGATCAACACCACCCGCCGCTACTTCGAGTCGCGCGGGGTGAAGGTCGAGCTGGAGTTCTCGTGGGGTGCGACCGAGGTGAAGGTGCCGGATCTGGTGGACGCGATCGTCGACATCACCGAGACGGGCAGTTCGCTCCGCGCGGCCAAGCTGCGGATCGTCGACACGCTGCTGGAGACCAACACCAAGTTCATTGCCAACAAGGCGAGCTGGGCGCATCCGGCGAAGCGCCGTAAGATCGAGACGATCGCGCTGCTGCTGCGGGGTGCGTTGGAAGCTGGTTCCAAGGTTGGCCTGAAGATGAATCTCCCGCGCGCGGCCCTGGAGCGGGTTTCGGCCCAACTGCCTGCGCTGCGCAACCCGACGATCGCGCAGCTGAGCGCCCCGGACTGGATCGCGCTGGAAACGATCATCGACGAGAGTGTGGTGCGGGAGATCATCCCGCAGCTCAAGGCGCTCGGTGCGGAGGGCATCGTGGAGTATCCGCTCAACAAGGTCGTCTACTGATTCATGGCCAAGGTCACCCTCGGACTCCTCCAGCACGCGTGCGGCGCCGCGCCCGCCGCAAATTTGCGCCGGACCCTCGCGCTCGCGGAAAAGGCCGCCCGGCGCGGCGCGAACATCATCTGCACGCAGGAATTGTTCCGCTCGCAGTACTTCTGCCAGGCCGAGAAGCACGAGTACTTCCGCCTCGCCGAGGCGATCCCCGGACCCAGTACGCGCGCGTTTCAGGCCCTCGCCCGGAAGCACGGGGTGGTCGTGATCGCCTCGCTCTTCGAGCGCCGGGCCTCCGGGCTCTACCACAACACTGCGGTCATCATCGACGCGGACGGGCGGCTGGTTGGGCGCTACCGGAAGATGCACATTCCGGACGATCCGCTGTACTACGAGAAGTTCTACTTCACGCCTGGCGACACTGGCTTCCGGGCTTGGGATACCCGCTTTGGACGCATCGGCGTGCTGATCTGCTGGGACCAATGGTATCCGGAGGCCGCCCGGCTGACCGCGCTCCAAGGCGCCGAGATTCTATTCTACCCGACTGCGATCGGCTGGCACCCCGGGGAGAAAGCGGAGCACGGCGCCCGTCAGCACGGAGCGTGGGAGACCATTCAGCGTGCCCACGCGGTGGCCAACGGGTGCTACGTTGCGGCCGTCAACCGCATCGGCACCGAGCGACCCGAGGGCGGCGCCGGGATCGAATTCTGGGGTCAGAGCTTCGTCGCCGGCACCAGCGGCGAGATCCTCGCCAAGGCCGGCACCGACCGTGAGGAAGTGATGCTTGTGCCGGTCGACCTCGGACAGGTTGACACCACCCGCACCCACTGGCCGTTCCTGCGTGACCGCCGGATCGATGCCTACGGCGACCTGACCCGGCGTTATCTCGACCAAGGATGAAACCTCGCGACCAGCTCTTTCTGCTCTCCCCGCAGTTTCCGGACCCGCGCGCGGGCCCCGGCCTCTATCACTGCCCGGAGTGCGTCCAGGTGGAGGGTCTGCTCGCCTCGTACCCGTTCCTGCGCGGAGTGCTGGACGTGGCCTACGTGGATTTTCCGCGGCCGCGGGCGGCGATCGTACCGTTGGTGGGGGCCGAGAATCAGGGTTGCCCGGTGCTCGTGCTGGCCGGTCCCGCCCCAGCCGGCGTCGCGCTCCGCCACCACCACGCAACCGGCCGTGATTTCGTCTCCGGTTACCGCGAGATCAGCGCCTATCTGTCTGCGGTGCACCGGATCCCGGCCGCCCACCCGTGAGGTGGGAGGGGCGCGCGCTTTGCTTTCTCCATCTCCTTAGTAACCGAAGTATTATTGCAACAAGGACTTAAGTTACTTTTCGGTTGACAGCGATTGCTCCCCGGCATGGCGTCAAGGCATGCGTGCCTCTCGGATAATCTACTCCTCCGCGTTCGCGGCACTATTCGTCGGGCTTGCTGCAGTGCGTACCCCCGCGGCGGTGGTCTCCATTCGGGATGACTTCAACCGTAGCGGAGCTCTAACTGGGTCCCAGCCTACGCAGGTGGTAGGCGGGACGCTTACCTGGACCGAGGGCGGATCTAATACAGCGGACACGTTTATCCAAACCAACGGGACCGCCGCCGTGTTCCAGTCTCTGTCGGGGAGCGCTGGCGACCGGGAGCCCAGCCTTGATTTCGTCGTTCCGAACGGCGCCATCACCACGCTTTCAGGAGTCTTTTCGGCGCAGGGCGGTACTTGGAACGGAGTTTCTTTCAGTGGTTGGCTCGGAATGGGTTTTATGGACAACGCGGCGGGAACTCCCGGCATCTTCAGTTCGTCAGGTCCGATGATCGGCCTGGCTGGTGACGGCACAATCTGGAGTCAGGCTTCCCATCTGGGGACGCCGGTCGACTTCCGAACCTACTCGGGCTACGGTGCATCGAACGTCACCTTAGAAATCCGGATCGATACGCGGGATCCCAACGCAATCACCTCCACCTTCTTGGCCAATTCCTCGGTGCTTAGTGTGTATAATTTCGGTAGTGCCGGGTTTGTGGCAGATCATGTCTTCCTCCGCTCGTATCTGGATGGCGGGGGTACCGTGGATGACTTCTCTCTTTCGGTGGACGATGGTTTGCCGGCGGCCGCTTTGCCGGCTTGTGTCGGCTTGCTGCTCGGGTGGGCTTGGCGCGCGCGACGGGGGATCCGCTCTGCAATCTAGTGCAGAGCGAGTGGTCTGCTCGGTCCCAGAGAATGTGCTCGGCGCCAAGCTGGTCACTCGGGATAGCGGCTGCGGGGGTGACTTGGTAGTGAAGCTGGCGGCGTGCTTGGGGCTCTTGCTTGGAATGTTAGGGGTGTGGGGGTGCGCCGGCATGGAAGGTGGCGTGGGTGCGCTACCGCTCGGATGGCGGCAACAGCCGGCCGTGTTGCGGGAAGTACCTGTGTCGCGACCGGAGGCTTATGCGGCGCTACGGGCGGCAGCGATCCGGTTGGGTTACCAAGTGGTCCGGAGCAGTCCGGCTCCGGGAATTTTGGAGTTCGTGGGGCCGGTGCGATCTGGCTCAGCGCCAGGCAGCTCCAGTCAAATCATGGTGCGCGCGCGGCTGAGGAGCCTACCATCAGGAGCGGAGGTTTCCCTCGCCCTGGCGGAGGTGCGCGAGGCGGATTCCTCCCGCCGGGCGGGGCACGCCACCGAAGTGCCGGTACCGCCTGGTCCGCGGCACGAGGCTCTGCTCGCGGAACTAGGGCGGGAGCTCGCCGCCCAAAAATCCCGTTGACGCCGGGCGCCCGGCCGGGCGTATTCGTCGTTTCCTTTTTCGCCTCCGTCCCGTTCCAGTCGTCCCATGCCCATCGAAATCAAGATCCGCAAGAACGAGCCCATTGACCGTGCGCTGCGTCGCATGAAGAAGAAGCTCGAGCGCGAGAACATCATCAAGGGAACCCGCGCCAAGCGGTATTACGAGAAGCCCTGCGAGAAGCGCCGGCGCAAGGAGAAGGTCCAGGCCTTCACCCAGATGCTCCGCCGCCGCTACGCCGAGTAAGGCTCCCGCGCACCCCTGTCTCCGGGCCGTGCGGTCGCTTCGGCGCCGCGCGGCCCTTTGCTTTTCGCCCCCCGGCGCTTCCCCGGCCGCGTCTCACCCGTCATTCCGTGACGCCCCTCCTTGCCCTCTCTACCAGCTGGTGCTCTCACCGGCATCAGGACGGGTATGCGATGCTTTCCGAAATGGCGGCGCTCGGCTTCACGCACGCCGAGCTCAGCCATGGCATCCGCATCACCCTGGTGCCAGGCATCCTGCGCGCGGTCGCCGACGGAGTGGTCCGCATCACTTCGACGCACAACTTTTGCCCGCTCCCGACCGGGGTCGTGCAGGCGGCGCCAAATCTTTTTCAGCCCTCGGTCCGCGACCGCCGCGAGCACGACCAGTGGCTGCGCCATACCCGTCGCTCGATCGAGTTCGCCGCCCAAGTCGGGGCCAAGGTCCTCGTGCTGCACCTTGGGCGCGTCGAATTTTTCTGGTTCAACCCCGCCCGGAAGCTGGGCCACTACCTGCGTGAACATCCCGACGCCGGTCGCAACCCGGGCGACCAGTCCTACGCCAGAATCCTCCGCGCCGGTTATGAACGGCTGGAGCGCCGCCAGCCGCCGTTTTGGGCGCAGGTGCAGGACAGCCTCCAGGAGATCAGCGATTTCGCCCGCGAGAAGGGTATCCGACTCGGTTGCGAGAACCGGGAAAAATTTGAGGAACTACCCCTCGACGCCGACTTCCCCACCTTCTTCGCCGGCCAGCCTGCCGGCTCCCCGCTCGGCTACTGGCATGACACTGGCCACGCCGACATTAAGGAAGGCATGGGCCTGCTCCGGCACCGGGAGCACCTCGCGGCGATGGCTCCGTGGACGATTGGCTGGCACCTGCACGACGTCGACGCCCAGGGACGCGATCACCAGCCGCTCGGGGCCGGTCACATCGATTTCGGGATGGTGAGCGAGTTCTGGCGGCCGGAACACCTCTTGACGCTCGAGTTTTCCCCGCGGGTCTCGCCCGACGAGATCCGCGCGTCCAAGGCCCGCGTCGAAGCGTTGCTCGCCCGGCGTGGCTGAAGCGGCCGGCCTAGGCCGGCTCAGCGGGCGAGCAATTCGCGTACCCAGCGCCGGTGCGGGCCGGAGAGGGTGATCGCATCCAGCTCGTCCACCGGTACCCACACGAGCCCGTCGGCGCCGCGCGCGGGGAGCGCCGGGGCGGGCCATTCGTGGATGAATTCGGTGATGCGGTAACGCGTGATGCCGCGCCGCTTGCGCGCCAGCAGGGGTCCGCCGCGGACCTTGGCCTCGGCCAATCCCGCCTGTTCCGCGCTCGGCAATTCGTGCACGCGGGCGAGCCGGCGGGCACTGTCCGGCGAACGGTGCAGCAGAAGGGCCCCCGCCCGTCGGCACCAGACGCGCACGATGGTCCGATCCTCCAGCACCTTGGGTTGCAGCCGCGGCAGTTGCTCCGGCTGTCCCTGACGCGCCCCAGCACAGAATTCCCGGACCGGGCAGGTGAGGCACGCCGGGGCCCGGGGCAGGCACACGGTCGCCCCGAGCTCCATCATCGCCTGGTTGTGGTCCCCCGGGGCCGCGGGGTTCAGGAGCACCTCCGCCAGCGGCGCGAGGGCCTTGGCCGCGGCGCTGCTGTCGCGGTAGTCGGTCCCGTCGGCGGTCAGCCGGGCGAGGATCCGCACGACGTTGCCGTCGACGCAGGCCGTGGGGTGACCGAAGGCGATGCTGGTGATCGCCGCGGCCGTGTAGGGTCCGACCCCCGGCTATTCCCGCCACGCGGCGGGGCTCCTGGGAGGCTCCGGCAGCGCTGCCACCGCCCGTGCCAGCCGGTGCAGGTTGCGCGCCCGGGAGTAGTAGCCCAGCCCCTCCCAGAGCCGCAGCACCCGCTCCTCGGAGGCGGCCGCCAGCGCCGGGAAGTCCGGCCACTCCTCCAGCCAGCGCGCGAAGTAGGGCAGCACCGTCTTCACCTGCGTCTGCTGCAGCATGAACTCGCTGACCACCGTCGGGTAGAGGCCCGGCCGCTCCCGCCACGGCAGGCGTCGCGCGTGGCGCCGGTACCAGCCCAGCAGGGCGCCCCGGAAGGCCGGGGCCAGTTGAGTCAGTTCGGACGGCACCCCGCCAGCAGACGGCGGGCACCCCCCGCGGCCCAAGCAGAATCTTTTTGAGCTTTGCGCCGCTTTGGTGGGCAATGCCCTCAATGACGTCCCGCTCAAGCGACGAATCCGCGCGCCCCCGGCTGGCCTCGCACACGGTGAAGCTCGACGCGGCCCAGCTTGAGACCCTCCGCGGCCTCCTCGCCGGGCGGGGCTGGGAGCCGTTCTCCGTCGCCCACACCCACTTCGCCTTCCGCGCCGACCACCTCAAGGTCAACGTCAGCGCCTACACCAGCGGCAAGGTCGTGGTCGCCGGGAAGGGCACCGAGGATTTCGTGCGCGACATCCTCGAGCCCGAGGTGATCGGGGAAGCCCGGCTGGGCTACGACGAGGTGCGGCACCCGGACTGGTTCGAGCCGCACGCGGGCCTGGACGAGAGCGGCAAGGGCGACTTCTTCGGCCCAGTGGTCGCCGCCACGGTGATCGCGGACCGCCCCGCCATCACCGCCTGGATCGAGGCCGGGGTGAAGGACTCCAAGCAGATCGCCGATCCGCAGATCCTCCGGCTCGACGCCCTCATCCGCGGGACCAAGGGGGTGGTCGTCCGCACCTGCCTCTGCGGGATGACCCGCTACAACGAGCTCATGGCCCGGCCCGGCGCGAACCTGAACCGCCTCCTCGCCTGGCAGCATGCGACGGCGCTGATGCAGGCCCTCGCCGAGAAGCCCGTGCCCTGGGGCCTCCTCGACCAGTTCTCGGAGCAACCGCTCACGCAGCGGGAATTGGCCCGCAAGGGCGTCACCGGCTTCGACCTGAGGATGCGCCCCCGGGCGGAAGAGGATCCGGTGGTCGCCGCCGCCTCGGTGGTGGCGCGCGCCGAGTTTGTGCGGCAACTGCACGACCTCTCGACCCGGCTCGGCGAACGGCTGCAGAAGGGCGCAGGCGCGGCGGCCAAGGCGCAGGGCGCGCGAATCGTGGAACGGCTTGGCGCGCGCGCGCTCGGCGACTTCGCGAAGCTCCATTTCCGCACGGCGTACGAGATCGTCGCCGCGGCGGGCCGGCTCGACGAACTGCCCCTGCCCGCGCCCAAGGCCCGCTTCGAACGCTAAGCGCCGGCACCGCGGCGCCCGGCGCCCCGCGTCGGCTCAATCCTGACGGATGAACGGCACCGCCGGCGCGAGGAGGTCGGGCTGGCCCCAGCCGGCTGCCACCGCGCGCCGCAGCACCTCCGGGTCCCGCTCCTGCCGCGGCACCAGTTCCTCGCGGACGAAGCTCACGTCGATGCGCCGGTCCGAGACGCGGCGCCAATGGAGGAAATGGTGCCGGGGCGCCGCGCCCTCGAGGTTGCGCAGCGTCAGGAAATCCTGTCCGGCCACGCGGCTGTGCCAGGCCCGGTAGACGGTGCCGTTGTAAACCATCAC
>JBEDEF010000175.1:0-3440 GCA_041175845.1 Verrucomicrobiota bacterium | reverse complement strand
CCCTGCTCCCGTGCCGGCTCCGGCGCCGGCGCCTCAGCCGGCCCCCGCTCCGATCGCCGCCCCCGCTGGCCGCATCAAGGCCTCGCCTCTGGCCCGCAAGCTCGCCGCGGCCAAGGGTCTCGACCTGGCCCGCATTAACGGCTCCGGCCCCGGCGGGCGCATCCGCCGCGCGGACATCCTTGCCGCTGCCGCCGCACCCGCGCCGGCCACCGCTCGCCAAATCGGCTCCGTCCTCAGCAAGGGGCCCATCCAGGAGGAGCGCGCCGTCGCCGTTTCCAACATGCGCGGCGCGATCGCCCGCCGCCTGCTGGAGTCCAAGACCCAGCTCCCCCACTTCTACGTCGAGATCGAGATCGACGCCGCCCCGCTCACCGCCCTGAGGGAGCAGCTGAACGCCGCCCTCGAGGGCGACGGCGTGAAGCTCTCCGTCAATGACTTCATCCTGAAGGCCAGCGCGGAGGCCCTCCGCCGCGTGCCCTCGGTGAACGCCTCCTGGGCGGGCAACCAGATCCGCTACTTCGCCGCCGCGCACGTCTCGTTCGCCGTCGCGATCGAGGACGGGCTGATCACCCCGGTCGTGCGCGACGCGCACCTGAAGTCGCTGTTCGCGATCTCCACCGAGGCGAAGGGCCTCGGCAAGCGCGCCAAGGAGAAGAAGCTCGCCCCCGCGGAATTCACCGGCGGCACCTTCTGCGTGTCGAATCTGGGGATGATGGGGATCCCGCGCTTCAGCGCGATTATCAACCCGCCCAACGCCGCCATCCTGGCGGTCGGAACGGTCGTGCGGAAGCCCGTCGTGCGCGGCGACCGCATCGAGATCGGCCAGACGCTCACCGTCACTCTCTCCTGCGACCACCGGGTGGTCGACGGCGCCGTCGGCGCGCAGTACCTCAACGCGCTGAAGACGCTGCTCGAGAGTCCCGCGCTGCTGCTGCTCTGAACGGGGCCGCCGCCCCGGCTGGCCGCCCCGCGTCCGGACCCGCGTCAGGAACTAACCTTTCGGCCCCGCTCCGCGGCCGAAGCCCGCGCTCAACGGGTCCACAGCCGGTCGCCCACCTCGGCGAGCGGCACGCACGGATCCCAGCGGCCCGGCACCGGATCATAGTGCAGGACCTCCCGCCCCACCCGCTCCGATGTAAAATAACCGAGCAGGGTGTACTCGCGCAGCAGCAGAAAGAACCGCGCGTCCGTTTCCGCGGCGGCACGGAGCAAGGCGTCCTGAGCCCCCAGCGGCACCTCCGCAAAACCCCGCTTGTGCGCCGCGCGCGCCGCGGCCTCGAGGGCGTCGAGCCCCGCCCATACTGTGTCGCGGTCGGCGGCGGAAACGTAGCCCTCGAGCATACGCGCGAGGAAGGCGGGCACGCCGACGTCACTTGCTCCCGGCGTGTCGGTGCGGGGCAAAATCCGTTCCGCCGCCGCAGCCAGCACCGCCGCACGGGCGGGAGGCAGGCTCGTCGCCGGACCGGCCGCGGCCGCAAGCACCCGTTCAATCAAAACTGGAGTAAGGCTCAGCCCGGCGAGGGCCGCCGCGCGAACCAGGGCCTCACGGCGGGTGCAAGGAATGGCAGGCGAAGGGTTCACAGATGATTCCGCTTCATCTCCGCGACCGCATGATCGCAGGCGCGCGCGGTGAGCGCCATGTAGGTGAGGGACGGGTTGACGCAGGAGTTGGAGGTCATGCAGGCGCCGTCGGTGACGAACACGTTCGGCGCCGCGTGGACCTGGTTCCAGGCGTTGAGCACGGAAGTGCGCGGGTCGCGGCCCATCCGCGCGGTGCCCATCTCGTGGATGCAGAGCCCGGGCGCGCTGCCGTCGTCGAAGCCCTTGACGTCGCGCAGCCCCGCGGCCTCGAGCATCTCCACCGCGGCCGCCTGCATGTCCTTGCGCATCGCGCGCTCATTTTCCTGCCACGCGCAGTCGAAGGTGACCGTGGGTTGGCCCCACTTGTCGCGCACTGCGGAATTCAAGTAGAGGCGGTTTCGGTGATACGGTAGACACTCGCCCCACGCGCCGATACCGAAGCGCCAGGGGCCAGGTCGGATCAGGTCAGCCTTGAGGCCAGCACCGAAGCTCAACTCGCGGATGGGGCGTGCCCAGTCGAGGCGGCTGGCGCTGCCTTGGTAGCCGAAGCCGCGCAGGTAGTCCTTCCGCCGGGTCGCGGCATCGAGGTTTCGGAAGCGAGGAATGTAGATCCCGTTGGGACGCTGGCCGCGGAAATACTGGTCGGCGAAGCGATCGGAAACGCCGGCGGCCCCCACCTTAAAATGGTGGTCCATCAGGTTGTGGCCCAGTTCGCCGCTGTCATTACCGAAGCCCTGCGGGAAACGGTCGGAGCGCGAGTTCAGCAGGATGAAGGTCGACGCCACCGCGGATGCGCACAGGAACACGACGCGCGCGCGGAACTCGATCACCTCGCGGGTCTCCGCGTCGATCACGCGCACTCCGGCCGCACGCTTACCGTCCGCGGCAGGGATCACCTCGGTGACGATCGAGAAGGGCCGCAAAGTCAGCCGTCCAGTCGCGTAGGCCGCGGGCAGCGTCGCGGAGTTGCTGCTGAAGTAGCCGCCGTAGGGACAGCCCCGGATGCAGCGGTTACGGTACTGGCAGGAGCCGCGGCCGAGGTGGGGCACGGTCAGGTTGGCCGCGCGCCCGATGGTCATCACTCGCCCGTTGAATTTCTCCGCCAGCCGCCCCCGCACGTCCTGTTCAAGGCAGTTCATCGCCATCGGCGGGAGGAACTCTCCGTCGGGCAGTTGCGCGAGACCTTCGCGTTGGCCGCTGATGCCGGCGAAGCGCTCGACATAGTCGTACCACGGAGCGAGGTCCCCATAGCGGATCGGCCAGTCGACCCCCACGCCATCGCGGGCATTGGCCTCGAAATCGAGCTCGCTGAACCGATAAGACTGCCGGCCCCAAAGCAGAGAACGTCCGCCGACGTGGTAACCGCGCATCCAATCAAACGGCTGGTCCTCGGAGTAGGGATTGTCGACGTCATCAACGAACCAGTGCGCCGAGGCCGGATGCGTCGTGTAACCGGTACGGTTCTGCTTGGCTTGTCGCTCCAGCTCGAGGTTTGAGCGCCGGTTGCGGCCCGGAAATTCCCAAGCCTCCAGCATCGCGGTCGGATAATCTCCGTGCTTCACGTCGCGACCTCGTTCGAGCAGGAGCGTGCGAAGGCCCTTCTCGGTCAGTTCCTTCGCCGCCCATCCGCCGCTGATGCCGGAGCCGACCACGATCGCGTCGTAGGTGTGCTGCGAGGTGCCGGCGCCGCCGATATTCATAGGGTAGAGAAGAGGGCCTGCGGGGAGTCCGCCGGTTCGGCCTGGTCTTTCAACTCCAAAACACCTGCGGGCGCGGTTGACGCGGTGGACGCCTTCCGGCTCGCTCCCGCGCAACTGATGCACCCCGCTCGCTTCGCCTGCCTGCTCGCCCTCGCTGCC
>JBEDEF010000174.1:0-3336 GCA_041175845.1 Verrucomicrobiota bacterium | reverse complement strand
GGCCAGCCCCTCGCAGTCATCGTCGTGCCGGACGCCGCCGCTGAGGCGGCGCGGCGCGGCGTCACCCGCTGGAGCACCCCGACTGCCGCCACCGCCCTCGCCGCCGTCGAGCTGGCGGACTACGTCGCCAAATCCACCGGTGCGCGCCTGCCGATCGTGGGCGAGTCGGGGACGCCGGCTGACCTGCCCGTCCGCATTTTTCTCGGTGCGGTCCGCGCCAACACCGCGCGGTTCGCGGCGCGCCCGCCCGCCCCCGAGGAGTTCATCCTGCAAACGGCGCCTCACGCGCTCCACGTTTTCGGCGGCGACACCGGCTCCGGAGGCCTCGCCTGCCTCGGCACACTCTACGGCGTTTACGCGCTGCTGGAGGAACAACTCGGCGTTCGCTGGCTGTTCCCTGGCGAGGCCGGCGAAGTGGTGCCGCGCCGTCCGACGCTCGACCTGCCCGCGCTCGACCGGCGCGAGCAGCCGCGCGTGGCCAAGCGCTGGATCCGCAATGTCGCGGTGTCGCGCGAGGAGACCTACGCCCCCGTGCTGCGGGACTGGGGGATCACGGTGGAGGCATGGAAGCGCGCGCACGGCCCGGAGGCCACCGGCGCCTGGTTCCGCCGGCAGCGGCTCGGCCAGCGCATCGAGATTGCCGGCGGCCACTCCTACGCCGGCTGGTGGGAGCAATACGGCGCCACCCAGCCGGAAATCTTCGCGCAACAGCCCGACGGCACCCGCCGGCAAACCCCGCCTCGCGAGCAGTTCTGCGTCTCCCACCCTGCCCTCTGGGATCTCGTCGCCCGACGCCGGATCGAGGAGTTCACCGCTGATCCCGTCCGACGCACCCTCTCGATCGCGCCCAATGACGGTGGAAAGAACACCTTCTGCGTCTGCGATCGCTGCCGGTCCTGGGATCCGCCGCACGCCCCGAAGGTGGCGAACCATTCCATGCTCGTCGACCCGGCCACCCGCCGACCCTACCCGGAGTATCCGTCCCTCAGCGATCGGTACTTCCGCTATTTCAACGAGGTCGCCCGGCAAGTGCGCGCCGCGCTGCCCGACCGTTACCTGGTCTGCTACGCCTACTCCGCCTACCGCACGCCGCCCGTTGCGATCGACCGCCTCGAGCCCAACCTGATCGTCGGCTACGTGGGCCTTGCCCCCGAGGACATCGCCGCCTGGTCCCGGCTCTCCACTCAACTCTACATCCGCCCGAACGACCTCGGCCCGGCCATCGACCTCGGCTTGCCGCGCAACCTCGCCCCCTGGCTGGCGCACGCCGTGAAGTTCGCCGTAGACCGCCGGGCGATCGGGTTCGATTTCGACAACTGCCACGGCAACTGGGGCGGTCATGGCCTCGACTATTACGTCCTCGCGCGCGCTCTCTGGAACCCCGACCTCGACGTCGCCGCCACCCTCGCCGACTACTGCCGCGCCGCCTACGGCCCGGGCGCCGACCCAATGCGCCTTTATTTCGCGCGGCTAGAGGGCATCGGCGACAGCCTCCGTGACGAAAAGACGCTCACCGCCCGCAGCTCCCAGCCGTGGCGCATCCTCGAGCATTACACTCCCACCGCGCTCGACGAACTCGGCCACCTGCTCGCCGCCGCCAGCGCTGCCTGCGGCCCGGCCGACACCGCCGCACGCCAGCGCGTGGAGCTCGCCGCCGACGCCCTCCACCATGCGCGGCTGGTCACTGCTCTGCTCGCGACCGTTCGCCGCGGGGACAAGACCTCACCCGCCTACCGGCAGCAACTCGACCAGGTGGCGCAGCATCTGCAGCGGAAAATGCTCACCCCCGCAGTCGCGTCGCTGCATACTCATCGCTACCTTCGCATCGCCCTCGCCTACGCCACCCGCGAAGAGGAATAGGGCGCTGGCGATGACCTATCGGCCGAGGAAACACGATGCTCGCGTCCTGAATCCAGATATGACCCCTTAGGCGTGCCCGCCGTGACCCAGGAGACGCGGGACCCGGCCGCGGATACCCCGGCGGGCGTGTGCTTCGAGCGGGCGGAGGTGCACGACGCGATCCATTCCGGCACCGGCGCGAAGATCGCGGGCGCGGCCCAGAAGCGGAACAAGCGCGGGCTGCTCTTTCAGGGTTCCGTGTGGCGACCCGCGGCGGAGTCGGGCGGCGCGGTGGACTGGGAGCGTTTCACGGCGGACTTCACCGCCGCGCTCGCGCTCCTGCTCGGCGCGGCGGCCGCGCGCGTGCCGTGGCCGGAGTTCGCGGAGGGCGAGGTCGAGGCGCTGACGGAGCAGTACGCGTCCCCCGAGTGGCACGCCCACCGCTGAGGTGGACGGGGGTCCAGCGCCGGCCAGAGCGCCTGACGCTTCGAGCATGAAGTTCACGACCCGGACGCCTGAATAAAGTCCATCGGCGGGACGTTGATGCCCGTCGGAGTTGGCCGGGGGCACGGATTGACGGATTCCCGCTTTCCCGTCAATATGGCCCGATGAAAACGACGATCGATCTCCCTGAACCGCTCTACAAGAGAGCCAAGCTCCGCGCGGTGGAACGGGGAATTACGCTTAAGGAAATGATGATCCGGGCCTTAAGCGATAGCCTCGAAATCCCGGCCGCCGCTGGGAAAACGCCGGCCCCCACGGTGCGCGACCGCCGGAAACTGCTGCCCGAGTTCGAGGCCGCCCGCCGGAAGGGCGCCTTTCGCCCGTCAGCCAGCGACCGCGATGTGACGGACCTGATTTCGGATGACCGCGATGTCCGCTGAAACCGCGTTTTTCGATACCAGCTACCTCGTCCGCCTCTACCTCGAGGATGCGGGCTTCGCGTCGGTCCGCGACTATGCCGAAAGCCGCGTGGCAATTTGTGCGGCGTGGCATGCCCAGGCCGAGGTCGTGACCGCGCTGCACCGAGCCTTCCGGGAGCGTGGCCTTGACCCGGAGAGCTATCAGGCGGCCCGGCGCCAATTCTCGGCCGACCGGGAGGCGGGGCTGTTCGTCTGGCTTCCGCTCGACGAGGCCGTGCGGGCTCGCCTCGAGCGCGTCCTGGAATCCGCGCCAAAACACGCGTTCCTCCGCGCGGCGGATGGACTGCATCTGGCATGCGCCGCCGAAAACGGGTTCGCGGAGGTCTTCTCCCACGACCGCCACTTCCTCGCCGCGGCCCCCTTGTTCGGCCTGCAGGGAAGGAATCTTATCTCGTTGCCGGCCTGATGCGGCCCCCGATTCCTCGCTGGGCCTCACCGGACGGGGTCGGGCGTTTCATCTCCGCGTCGCCGCGACGTCGATCGACCCTACGCGGCAATGGCCGCGGCCACAGCGCGGGCTGGCCAACGGCCGTAACCCACGTTCATCTTCCCGTACACCCCCCTGCTGCCATGA
>JBEDEF010000173.1:0-4075 GCA_041175845.1 Verrucomicrobiota bacterium | reverse complement strand
GCCCCGCGCGCGCCGCCCACGGTGGCGGCTGGCCCGCTCTCCCCGCGGCGCCGTGCCCCCTTCGCCGATGTCCCTCATCCTGTTCCTGGCCGTCTCCGCGGCCGTCCTCCTCCTTGCCTACCGGATCTACGGCCGGATCCTCGCGCGCTTCCTTCAGCTCGACGACTCCGTCCAGACGCCGGCGCACACGAAACGCGACGGCCTCGACCACGAGCCGGCGAGCCGCAACTGGCTCCTGCCCCAGCATTTTTCCGCCATCGCGGCGGCCGGGCCGATCGTGGGGCCGATTCTGGCGGCGACCTACTTTGGCTGGCTGCCCGCGTGGCTCTGGATCCTCTTCGGCGCGATCTTCATCGGCGGCGTGCATGACCTGACGACCCTCGTCGCCTCGGTGCGGCACGACGCGAAGTCGATCGCCGAGGTGGTGCGCCGCCATATGAACCGGCGCTCGTACCTGCTGTTCCTCGCCTTCATCTGGATCTCGCTGGTCTACGTGATCATTGCCTTTGCGGACGTCACCGCGGGCACGTTCGTCCAGAAGG
Organism: Verrucomicrobiota bacterium; assembly: GCA_041175845.1. Lineage (GTDB taxonomy): Bacteria > Verrucomicrobiota > Verrucomicrobiia > Opitutales > Opitutaceae > ER46. Next base: position 3,533 of record JBEDEF010000173.1, on the reverse strand, counting down.
CCTCGGTGGCCGACGCGGCCGCGCCCGGGCCGGCGGTGGCGACGTCCTCGATCCTGTACCTGATCCTGTCCGTCGTGATGGGCCTGTGCATGCGGAAATTCGGCCTTGGCGAGGGCCGGGCGCAGCTGATCTTCCTGCCGCTGGTGGTGGTCGCGATTTTGGCGGGCCCGTACCTGCCCTTCGACCTCGGGGCCCTCACCGGCGCCAGCCGGCCGCAGGTGCTCTGGGACCACGTGCTGCTGGGCTACTGCTTCTTCGCCGCGCTCTCCCCGGTGTGGCTGCTGATGCAGCCCCGCGGCGCCCTCGGCGGCTACTTCCTCTACGTGATTGTGATCGTCGGCGTGCTGGGCACGGTGATCGGCGGCCTCTCCGGCCAGCTGACGATCGCCGCCCCCGCGGTCTCCACCGCCCACCTGTTCGAGTTCAACGGCGCGACCCCGCCCCTGCTCCCGATCCTCTTCATCACGATCGCCTGCGGCGCCTGCTCCGGCTTCCACTCGATCGTCGCCAGTGGCACCACCTCCAAGCAGCTTGACCGTGAGACCGACGCCAAGCCCGTCGCCTACGGCGGGATGCTCCTCGAGTCCTTCCTCGCCTGCATCAGCCTCGTGACGGTGATGATCCTCGCGAAGCCGTCCGGCCGCCCCGACCTCACCTACGCGGACGGCGTGGCGGTGTTCATGAACCAGGCCACTTTCGGGCTCGTTTCGGTCGACGTGGCTCGCCAGTTCGGGCTCCTCTGCTTTGCGACGTTCGTCTTTGACACGCTGGATGCCTGCACGCGCCTCGCCCGCTACGTCCTGCTGGAACTCACAGGCTGGAAGGGGAAGGCCGGGATGGTCGCGGCGACGCTCCTCACCCTCGCCGGTCCCGCCGTCGTGGTTGCGCTTCCCCCCGCGGTGGTCGGCGGCCAGCAGGTCCCGGTCTGGCGTGCCTTCTGGAACCTGTTCGGCACCTCCAATCAGCTCCTCGCCGCCCTCGCCCTCCTCGGGGTCACCGTCTGGCTCAGCCGGAAGGGCCGCTCCGTTTGGTACACGCTCGGGCCCACGCTCTTCATGCTGGCGATGACGATGTGGAGCTTGGTGATTGCCGTGAAAGTGCACTTGGGCCGCCTCGCGGCCGGGACGGTGGCGGCCGTCCACCACGTGGAGTTCGCGGTAGTGATGCTCCTCGCCGGAATGGCCGTCTGGCTGGTGGCCGAGGCCCTGCTGCTCGCCCGCGAGCCCCGTCCGCCCGATTCACTCGCCGCCCAGCCGGGCCCCGCCTGACCGGAACGCGTCTGGGTTTGCCACGGGTCGGCGCGCAGCGCTTCCTGTGGCGGTCCCCTCTTCGCCCGTGGCCTCGTCCCGCCGTCCCTCCTCCCGTTCCCTGCCCCGCTCCGGGCGCGCCGTGGTCGACCACGGCTTCGTGCCGGTGCGCGCCAAACTCATTGAGGTCGCGGCCTTCCTCGACCGCGTCGAGCGGTACGCGGTGGCGGATGACTTCCGCTGCGCGGCCCTGCGGCAGGCGGCGGCCCTGCTGGTCGACGGCCGGCCGGCGCGCGCGCGGCGGATCCTGGAACAGCTGAGCGACCCGACCACCCGGCCCGACGCCGTCTCGACGGGCAAGGCGGCCCTCGGCGCGTGGGCGGGACGGCCGGCGGCGGCCAAACAGAAACCCTGACGACCATGCGCTACATCGAGCCCCACGGCCACATGGTGAGCCGGACGACCGACGACTATCAGGCGATGGTGACCGCCGGCTGCCAGGCGGTTTGCGAGCCCGCTTTCTGGGCCGGCTTCGACCGCGGGTCGGCGGCTGGTTTCCGCGATTACTTCCGGCAGCTGACCGAGTACGAACCGGCGCGGGCGGCGAAATTCCTCCTGCCGCATTACAGCTGGCTGTGCCTCAACCCGAAGGAGTCCGAGGATCTTGGCCTTGCCCGCGAGGTGCTCGCCCTGATCCCGGAGTTCCTCGGCCGCCCGAACGTCCTCGGCATCGGCGAGATCGGCCTCAACCGGAACACCCGCAACGAGCTCCGTATCCTCGAGGAACACGTCGACCTCGCCGTCCGCCACGACCAGCTGATCCTCGTCCACACGCCGCACTTGGAGGACAAGCTGAAAGGCACGCGCCTGATCCTTGACCTTTTGCGCGGGCACGCCGGCGTGCGCCCCGGCCGGGTGATCATCGACCACGTCGAGGAACACACGATCCAGCAGGTGCTCGACGCGGGGTTCTGGGCGGGCATCACGCTCTACCCGGACTCCAAGTCGTCCCCGCCGCGCGCGGTCGACATGCTGGAAATCTGCGGGCGCGAGCGCATCTGGCTCAACTCGGCGTGCGATTGGGGCGTGAGCGACCCGCTCGCCGTGCCGAAGACCGCGCTCGAGATGCGCCGCCGCGGCCACAGTGAGGATTTCGTGGACGCCGTGCTCTTCCGGAATCCGGTCCGCTTCCTCTCCCAGTGCCCGAAGTTCACCGTGCGGGCGGAGTCGGCGGGCTGAGCGCACCTTCGCCGCGATGCGACTGCCGCAGGGTCACCACCTCGCGTACTGCACCAACGTCCACCGCGGGGAGACGTGGGCAGAGACCTTCGCCGCGCTCGAGCAGCACGTCCTGCCCCTGCGCCGCCGCGTCGCCCCCGGCGAACCCTACGCGATCGGCCTCCGCCTCGGCCACCGCGCCGCCGCCGAGCTCGCGGTCCCCGCGGTGCGCGACGCCTTCCGCCGCTGGCTCGACGCGCACGGTTGCTATGTTTTCACGATCAACGGCTTTCCCTACGGCAGTTTCCACGGCACGCGCGTCAAGGAGCAGGTCTACGCGCCCGACTGGGCGACGCCGGAGCGGCTGGCGTACACCCAGGGCCTGTTCACCCTCCTTGCGGACCTCCTGCCTCTGGGCGTGGACGGGAGCGTCAGCACCGTGCCGGCGTCCTTCAAGGGGTTCATCGCCGCGGATCCGGCGCGCCGGCCGGCGATCTTCCGGCAGCTGACCGCCTGCGCCCGGTTTCTCGCGGACCTCGCGGCGCGCACTGGCCGCGACCTGCATCTTGGCCTGGAGCCCGAGCCCCTCTGCCTGCTGGAGACGACGGAGGAGACGGTGGCCTTCTTCGCGGAGTGGCGGGAGCGGGAGCCCGCGGTCGACCGCGAGGGCCTGTGCCGTTTCGTGGGGGTGAACTACGATTGCTGCCACCTCGCGGTGGAATTCGAGGAGCCGGCGGCGGCATTGGAACGGCTGCGGGCGGCGGGCCTGCGCCTGAGCAAGCTGCACCTGAGCTCCGCCCTGCGCGTGCCGGCAACCGCGGCGGGGCGCGCGGCCCTCGCTCCCTTCGCGGAGCCAGTTTACCTGCACCAGGTCGTCGTCGGCCGCCCGGAGGACGGCACGGTGCGGCGGCGTTACGTCGATTTGCCCGACGCCCTCGCGGACGCGCGTCCGCCGGAGCCAGACGAGGAGTGGCGGGTGCATTTCCACGTGCCGCTGCACGCGGCGCCGGGCGCGCCTTTCGCGGACACGCGCGACCATCTGCTGGGCGCGCTCGATTGGCTGCGGGC
>JBEDEF010000172.1:0-5487 GCA_041175845.1 Verrucomicrobiota bacterium | reverse complement strand
CCCCATGATCATCACCCGTTCCCCCCTGCGCGTCTCCCTCGGTGGCGGCGGCACCGATCTGCCGTCGTACTACCGCGAGCACGGCGGGTTCCTCGTGGCCGCGGCCATCGACAAGTACGTCTACATCACCCAGCACCGCACGTTCCAGCCGGAGATCATCGTCAAGTACTCCAAGCTCGAGCGCGTGGCCTCGGTCGACCAGATCGAGCACCCGATCGTGCGCGAGGCGCTGCGGCTGACGGGCGTGACCGACCCGCACCTCGAGCTGACGTCGATGGCGGACATCCCGGGCGGCACCGGGCTGGGGTCGAGCGGGAGCTTCACCACCGCGCTGCTGAAGGCGCTGCACACGCACCGCAAGAACCTCGTCTCGCCCGCGGAGCTCGCGGAGCAGGCCTGCACGATCGAGCTCGACCGCCTCGGCGAGCCGATCGGCAAGCAGGACCAGTACATCGCCGCGATCGGCGGCATCACCGCGTTCACCTTCCACCCCGACGGGCGCGTCGACTACCGCCCCTGCGCCATCTCCGAGGAGACCCTGTTCAACCTCGAGGACAACCTCCTGCTTTTCTTCACCGGCTACAGCCGCAGCGCCTCGGCCATCCTCAAGGACCAGAACGAGCGCTCCAAGGCCGCCGACCAGGCGATGCTGGACAACCTGCACTTCACCAAGGAGCTCGGCCGGCAGTCGCTCGCGGCGCTGGAGACCGGGCAACTCGAGGAGTTCGCGCGGCTGATGGACGTGCACTGGCGCCGCAAGCAGGCGCGCAGCGCGGGCATGAGCAACGACCGGATCAACGCGTGGTACGAGCACGCGCGGGCGCACGGCGCGCTCGGGGGGAAGCTGATCGGCGCCGGCGGCGGCGGGTTCCTGATGTTCTACGCGGGCGACAAGCAGGAGCTGCGCCGCGCGATGCGCGAGCAGGGGCTGCAGGAAGTCCGCTTCCGCTTCGATTTCGAGGGCACGAAGGTCGTCGCCCAGAACTGAGGTCCTGGTCCCGGAAGCGGACCGCGCGGCCACGGTTGCGCCCGCGGGCTTCGCGGGCATCGTCCGACCACCCCGATGACCCCGCTCACCCAGACCTTCGGCTGGCTCGACTACGCCGTCTTCGCTGCCTACCTCGCCCTCACCGCGGCCATCGGCCTCTGGTTCGCCCGCGGCCAGCGCGACCTCAAGGAGTACTTCCTCGCCGGCCGGTCGATGGGGAGCGTCGTCGTGTCGATGACGATCCTCGCCGCCCTGTTCTCGGGCATCACCTTCCTCTCGGCCCCCGGCGAGGGCTACCTGCACGGTCCGGCCTTCTTTCTCGTCAACCTCGGGTTCTTCATCGCCACCCCGCTGACCAACATCGTCTTCCTGCGCTTCCTCTACAGCCGCCGTTTCTTCACCGCCTACCAATACCTCGAAGAGCGCTTCTCCAACCCGCTGCGCACGCTCGCCTCCGGCGCGTTTATCCTGCGCGTACTCCTCTGGCTGGCCGCCGCCACCTACGCGCCCGCCCTCGCGCTGGAGCAGGTAACGGGTTTGCCGCTCTGGTTCACCATTGTCTGCACGGGCCTCGTCACCACCGTCTACACCACCTTCGGGGGCATGCGGGCGGTGATCTGGACCGACATCATGCAGCTGGTGGTACTCTTCGGCGGAATGCTCGCGGTGGTGCTGCTCGCGCTACGGCAGATCCCCGGGGGCCTGGCGCAGGTGATCGAGCTCGGGCGCGAAGGCGGAAAACTCGAGCTAAGCCTAAGCCTCGATCCCACCGTGCGCGTGACGCTCTGGGGCCTGCTGATCGGCGCAGGCTTCATGTATCTGGTCCAGATGGCCACGGATCAGGTCTCGGTGCAGCGCTACCTGACCGCGAGCAGCCTGCGCGCGGCCCGGCGCGGGCTTTGGATCAAACTCGCCCTCGTGTTGCCGGTGACGGGCATCTTCTACGGCAGCGGCCTAGTCTTCTGGGCCTTCTACCAGCTGAAGGGCGATCCGCTCGCGGCGGGCCACATCACCAAAGCCGACCAGATCCTGCCCTACTTCGTGCTGCACCAGCTGCCGGCCGGCCTCCCGGGGCTGTTCATCGCGGCCATCTACGCCGCGAGCATGTCGACCATCTCCGCCGGCATCAATTCGCTGACCTCGGCCAGTCTGGTCGACTTCTACCAGCGCCTCTGGCGCCAGCCCAACCTCGCGGAAGCGCACCAACTGCGGCTCGCCCGCCTCCTCACCTTCGCCTACGGAGCGATCGTGATGCTCCTCGCCTTCCTCGTGGAATCCCTGGGCACCCTGTTGGAGGCCACCAACAAGGTGATCAGCATGGTAGGCGGCCCCCTGATCGGGCTCTTCCTGCTTGGGATGCTCACCGCGCGCACCACCGCCCGCGGTGCCCTCCTCGGCTGGGCCATCGGCACCGCCGCAACGCTCTGGATCAGCTTCCGCACGCCAATCTCGTTCCTTTGGTGGGCGCTCGCGGGCGCCCTCGTCACGCTCGTGACCGGCTACCTGCTCAGCCTACTGGAGCCACCGCCAAACGAACGGCAGCTGGCCGGCCTCACTTGGAGCCGTCGCCCGCCGCTCGAGGACTAAATTCCGTCCTCCGGCTCCGGTACGACCGCCCGGGCTTGCACCGGATCAACGACCCGCCACGGTCGTCCCACCACCCCTCCTTCTCCCGATGCGTGTCTTCCTCTCCGCCCTCGCCGCCTGCGTCCTCGCCTCCGCGCTGTCCGCCGGCGCCAGCCCCCGCACGATCAAGCTGTTCAACGGTCGCAACCTCGACGGCTGGTACACGTATACCGTCCAGACCCGCGACGAGAATCCGGGCATTTTCACCGTCGTCGACGGCATGCTGAAGGTCTCGGGTGGAGCCGGCGACGTCGCCTACTACGGGGGCATCATCACCAAGGAGCGCTACGCCAATTACCGGCTCACCTTCGACTACAAGTGGGGCGGGCCCACTTACGGCAACCGCAAGACCAAGTCGCGCGACTCCGGCGTGCTCGTGCACTGCATCGGGCCCAATGAGGTCAGCCCGTGGATGACCTCTTACGAGTTCCAGATCATCGAGGGCGGCACGGGCGACATCCTCGTGGTCAACGCCACGAAGAAGGACGACGCCGGCCAACCCGCCACCCTCCTCCTCACCAGCGAGGGCGTCCTCGACGGGAAACAGAAGTACTACAAGGCCGGCGGCGAGGTGATGCAGTACAAGGACAGCGGCCGTCACAACTGGTGGGGCCGGGATCCCAAGTGGACCGACACGCTCGGCGTACGCGGGCCGAAGGACGTCGAGTCCCCCCTCGGCGAATGGACCCGCTGCGAGATCGTCTGCCGCGGCGACCGGCTGGAATTTTACGTCAACGGCCAGCTCGTGAACAAGGCGTGGGGCCTGAACGTCACGAAGGGGAAGATCTTCTTCCAGACCGAGGGCGCGGAAATTTGGTACCGCAACCTCGAGCTGACCCCGCTCGATTGAGCGGGGCGGGGCGCGTCACTCAGGTAGCGCGAAGGCGACGATGATCCCGCCGGCCGGGCGGCCCGATTTGCCGCCGCCCGCCGAAATGACGAGGTACTGGCGCCCGGCGACCGCGTAGGTGCTGGGCGTCGCGTTGCCGGAGAACGGCAGCGGCGCCTGCCAGAGCACGCGCCCCGTGTCCTTGTCGAAGGCGCGGATCGTCTCATCCGCCGTGGCCGCGATGAAGATCAGGCCGCCGGCGGTGACGACCGGCCCGCCGTAGTTCTCGGTGCCGGTGGGCGGGAGGCCCCGCGCGGTGAGCTCCTTGTATTCACCCAGCGGCACTTTCCACTTGAGCTCCCCGGTATTGAGGTCGACGGCGTTGAGCGTGCCCCAGGGCGGCTTGATCGCGGGGTAACCCTCGGCGTCGAACCACCGGCGGAAGCCGCCGAAGGTGTACAGCGGCTCCTCGCCCTCCGCGCCCCCCGCCTTGCCCTTGGCCTTGCCTTTGCCCGCTCCGGGCCGGGCGCCGGCGGGCGCGGCCTCCGGGCCATAGAGGTGATCGAGCACGGCGCTGCGCTGCGTCACGGGCACCGCCGCCATCGGTGGCATCCGGCCGATCCCCTGCTCGAGGAGCCGCGCGACCTCGGCGCGGGGCCGGCGCTCCGCGATGCCGGTGAGCGCGGGGATGCCGTTGGCGGGATCCCCGGCCTGATCCGGCCGGTGGCAGGGACCGCAATGGATCAGGTACTGCCGCTCCGGGTGGGCAATGGCGGCCCCGTCGCGCCTCGTCGGCACCAGCTGGTGGATCCAAGGTATCTCGTTCACATTCGCGTAGAGGATGCCGTCGGGATCCGCCGCGGAGCCGCCCCACTCAAACCCGCCGTCGAAGCCCGGGAACATGATCGTCTCGCTCCACCGCGGGGGCGGAAACGAGCCAAAGTTTCCGGCGCGCGCCAACCGTTCCGCGGTGAGCTGCCGCGCGGCGGCGGAGACGTCGGAAACGTCCTCCGGCGTGTATCGCTGCCGCGTGAGCGGGGCCGGCTTCTCGGGGTACGGCTGCGTCGGCCAGACCCGGACGCCGGGAATCTCGGAGGCCGCGACCGGCCGCTCGTGGATCGGCCAGAGCGGCTCGCCGGTCTCGCGGTTGAAGACGAACAGGCGGCCCATCTTCGTCCCCTGCGCGACGGCGTCGATCCGCCGTCCGCCGTGGCGGACCGTGAGCAGCGTGGGCGGCGCCGGGAGGTCGAGGTCCCACACGTCGTGATGCACCAGCTGGTGGTGCCAGAGCCGGCGCCCGGTGGCGGCGTCGAGGGCGATTAGGCAGTTGGCGTAAAGGTTCTCGCCGTGGCGGCGGCCGCCCCAGAAGTCGGGTCCGGCCGTCTCGGTCGCCGCGTAGACGATGCCCCGCTCCGCGTCGAGGGTGAGGCCCGACCACGGGGCCGCGCCGCCGGTCGTGCGCCAACCCTCGGCGGGCCAGGTCTCGGCGCCGGGTTCCCCGGGCCGCGGGATCGTGTGGAAGACCCAGCGGAGGGCGCCGGTGCGGGCGTCGAAGGCGCGGACGGCGCCGGGGACGTTCTCGGCCACGTTGGCCCCCAGGATCAGGAAGTCCCGCCAGAGCACGCCCGGCGTGTTGAGGCCGGCGACGGCCGGCCCGTCCCCGCCACGCAGGCCGGTGCCGAGGGCGAGCGAGCCGTTCTCACCGAAGGCGCGGATGGGCCGGCCCGTGCCCGCGTCGAGCGCGTACAGGCGCGTGGCGCCCGCGGTGAAGATCCGGCGGTCCGCGCCGTCGGCCCAGTGCATCACGCCGCGCAAGCGTCGCCCGAGCGCCTCATCATGCTCCGTCTTCGGATCAAAGCGCCAACGCTCGCGGCCGCTCGCCGCGTCGAGGGCGACCACGTGCCGTCCCGGGGTCGCCGCGTAGAGCACGCCGTCGATCACCAGGTTGTTTGACTGGAATTCGCCCTTCTCCCCGGTGTCGTACGTCCACGCCACCCGCAGGGCCCCAACGTTGCCGCGGTGGATTTGCGCGAGGGTCGAGTAA
>JBEDEF010000171.1:0-6278 GCA_041175845.1 Verrucomicrobiota bacterium | reverse complement strand
GGGCGGTGAACTCGCCCGCGCGGCGGCCGAGGCGCACCGGCCGGCGATAGCCCGCGAAGGCATCCGCCTTGAAGTCCTCCGGGCCGTAGTAGGTTTCCCCGTAGATCCGGTTCCCATTGGGGGTGCGCCCGAGGACCGCGCGGCCCAGCTTGGAGGTGCCCTGCCAGCGGATGCCGCCGCCGGCGTAGGCGCCGCGCAGGGGTCCCGCGGAGAGCGCGTAGCGGCCGCTGAGGTTGCCCTTGAAGGGGCGTTCCCCGTAGCCGAAGTTGTAGAATTCCCGGAGGCCCTGGACGATGCGCTGCAGGCCCGCGGCCTCTTGGTCGAGCGTCAGGCCGGAAGCCGAGTTGACGAGGGCGCCGGAGCCGGGTTGCCGCCGCCAGAACGCGCTCTCGCGCTCGAACCAGCCCTCAAACTCCGGGACGATCGAGGAACGGTCGGTCCGCGTGTAGGAGAAGTTCAGCATCGCGGTGAAGTTCCGGGCGGCATTGAACCACGCGGAGAGCTCGTAGCCACGGTTCACGATGTCGGACGTGGCCGTCAGGTTCGCCTCATCGCCGATCAGGTGCTGCGTGTACTCCGCGGCGGTGATCCGGCCGGCCGCGAGCAGCGTGTCGAGGATCCGGGTCGTCGGCGCGACGAGGTTGTTCTCCCCGGCGCTCAGGCCGATGCCGAAGGTGCCCCCGCTCGAACGCAGCTGCGAGGTGGTGAAGGCCGTGGCCCGCAGGAAGGCCCGCCCGTCGAGCAGGTTCAGCATCAGGCCGTAGTCCTGGCTCTCCCCGTCGAAGGGGGGCGGCAGGCGCTCGTCGGGCAGCACCCGCGCGTTGAGGGGCGGCTGGGAATTGTTGTTCGCCCGGTTGTAGAAGAAGGAGAGCGCGCGCGTGGCATGGTAGACGCCGCCGACGGTGCCCGTCACGGGGCGGAACTCCGTCCGGTCCACCACCTCCGAGGTGAACCGCACGGTGTTGCGGATCGCCCGCCCCGCGCGCACGTCGGGATCGTCCGCCGAGAGGCGGGTGTCGCCGTGCTGGTCGAAGCGGATCCGGTCCCCGCGGAGGCCGGCGGTGACGATCAGCCGCTGGTCGAGGAACGAGCTCTGGGTCGCGGCGAGCAGGGTGTCGATGCGCCGGGTGATGAAGCCGCCCGCGACGCTGGTGTAGATGAATTCGTTGCGGTACGTGCGCCCGTCGCGGACGACGGTGAAGTCGTCCGTCCCCTTCCCCACGAAGTAGGTGTCGAAGTTCCCTGGCACGACGTACTGGCGCCGGAAGACGAAGTTGGCCGCGTTCTCCGGGTTGGCCGCATTGCCGATCGGCACGCCGGCCGCGTCGACGAGGATCTCCGCCCCGGGATAGCGGAAGGCGGTCAGCCGCCCCCGCTCCACCATCCCCGCCAGCTGGTGCCGGCCCCAGCGGCCCAAGTCGAGGGACCACGCCAGCGACGCGCGCGCCACGTCGTTGCCGGTCTGACCCCGGTCGATGACCCAGCGGCTCTCCAGATAGAGCCCGCGCACGTTGGGGTTGGGCACCGGCACGGCCCCCCCGGCGGGATCCGGGATCACCAGATTGGGATCCCCGGTCAGCAGGACCGAGTTGTTCACCGGGGCCTTCACCCACTGCTTCGACCGCTCCCGGTTGTACGCGAGCTCCAACGTCACCGTCCGCCCCAACCGCTGTTCCACGGTGGCCATCACCCGGTCCAGGTTGGTGTCCCGGCCGGCCCCCGGTCCGTACGTGCTGTAGCGGAAGGGGATCTGGGACGCCGGCACCAGGCTCAGCCCCGCCCGGGCGTCGGCGGGCAGGTTGAGGTCATCGTAGGTGCTCTCCAGCAGCCGGTAGTTGGCGGCGTTGCGGGTCGTCAGGACGAACGGCGCCGCCCCGTTCCCGTTCGTCACGTAGAGGTTTTTCACCGCCGTGCTCCGGTTGATGCCGTCGGCGCGCGCCCCCGTCGTCCAGAGGGCGTCATTCATCACGCCGGAACCCCGCGCCTGCCACAGCGCCAGGGAATCGAAGGCGTTCATCGGCCGCGTGACATGGGATAGGATCTGGCCGTTCTCGTAATTGACGACCAGCGAGGTGGCCGCCCACGGGCTCACCCGCAGGGAAAGCGCGCCGCGGGCGCTGTCCGTGTAATCCCAGCGGCGCCAGCCCCCCGAGTCCTGCCGCAGCGCGTTGAGTCGCAGCGCGACCCGTCCGGGCAAGATCACCTGGTTGTGGTCGAGCTCGTGGCGCTGGTGGCCGAAGTCGCCCCCCTGCACCCGGAAGGCGGAACGGTTGCGGGCCAGCTGCGCCCGCTTGGTCATCAGGTTGACGAGCCCGCCGGGGGAACCGAAGCCGAACAGGATCGAGTTCGGCCCGCTCGCCAGCTCGATCCGTTCCGTGTTGTAGGTGTCCACCGCGATGCCGGTCTCGAAGAAATCGAGGGCCGTGCTCGCGGAGAGCCCGCGCACGCGGATCCGGGTGTCCCGCAAGTCGCTGCCCCCCAGGAACGAGGTCCCCGCGTCCGCCGAGGCGTCCAGCATGTCGACCTGCATGTTGGGGGCGTAGCCGACGAGATCGGCAAGGGAAGTGGCGCCGAAGTCGGACAGGAACTCCGGCGTGAACACCGTCACGGCCGCGGCGGTGTCCTTCAGGCTGGTGTTAAGGCGGCTGCCGGAGAGCGTGTTACCCGCCTGGTAGCCGACGTCCTTGGTGCCGGTGACCTCGAAGGGGGAGAGCACGGTCACGCCCGGCGGGGCAGGCGGCGCCTCGGCCACCGTCTGGGCCGGCAGGAAACCGGGGAGGACGAAAGCTGCGGCCAGGATGGCGCGGATCGGGGTGATCTTCATGGGGTCGACCGGAGGGGTAAGGACCACCCAAAAGGAGGGGATCTCACGGGCGAGCCGGAACCTCCACCCTCCGCCGAGGGGGATCGCTTCCGGCGCCCGCCGGCTGGCGTCTCGGGCTCCACTCCTCATCGGGTAGCCACGGCGTCGAGCTCGGCCAGCGTGAAGCGCACGCTGACGATCGAACAGCCGGGATCCTCCTTTTGGTAGGTCGTATAGGTGGTGGCCACGATCGTGCCGTCGGGCAGCAGATGGATCCCGGGGTAGAAGCCGTCCTTGAACGTCCGCAGCAGGCTCACGCGGTACTGGCCGGGCCGGCCCTGCCGGATGTCGTCGTAGGTGCCGACCCACGCGATGAAGTGCGCGGAGGCCAGGGGCGCGGAGTTGCGGAACACGATCACGAGCCGGCCATCCGGCAGGGGAACGCCGTGGTGCCGGTCCCCGGTCAGGCCCCAGGGGGTGTCGACGGGCTTGCTCCACGTCCGCCCCTCGTCGCGGCTGAACATCACGAGGCTCGTCCCGGTGCGCTTGTTCTCGCGCATGAGGCAGCAGAGCTCGTCGCCAGTCGGTGAACGAAAGACATACGGCTCGCAGGGGAGCTTGCCGTCGAGCTCGTGGCCGTCGGCGGCGATCGTGGGCGGCGACCAGGTGAAGCCGCCGTCGCGCGTGATCGACTGCAGCACCTGCAGCGTGCCGCCCTCCCCCAGCCCGCTGCCGCGATGGAACATGCCGAGGCTCGAACCATCCCTGAGCCGCACGATGCTGGAGAACGTCATCACGTTGCGGAACGGATTATCCATCGCGATCCGGTCGCCCAGCGGGGGCAATTCGCGCCACGTGCGGCCATCGTCCTCGCTGACGATCCGCGGCATGTAGCCCTGGAACCGGCCGGGGATCTCGCGCGGGCCCTCCCTTTCGTTGAGCGTGCGGGCGGCGAAAATCCAGAGGCGCTCGCGCCCCTGCGGATCGGGGATCCGGTAGATGCTCGGGCAATTCTTGAAGTTGCGGTAGTTCGGCGGGAGCGAGTCGTCCATCCGTCGCCAGGTGAGGCCCCCGTCCTCGCTGCGCGCCATCGGTCCGGCGTGGCCGCCATGGCCGAGGTTCCACACCGCGATGATCGTGCGCTGGTCCGCGAGCATCGCCGTGGTCGGATGGGCATGGTATTCCTCCGGCGTCGCGCGCGCGATGAACACATGGCGCCGGGTCTCCTGCGAGAGGTCCAGGATCTTCAGGGCCGCCTTCTGGCGGTGCCAGTCGGCGGTGCGCTCCGCCGGCGCATCCTGCCACGGGCGCCGCTTGGCCGGCGGTGGCGCACCCTCCTGGGCAGAGGCGGAACCGAGCACGATCGCGGCGGGCAACAGGGCGGCGAGGAGGGACCGGGCGCGTAGCGTCGTTTTCATCGGGTGGAGCGGACGGTTCAGGCGAGGAGCGGTCGGATGACGTGGCCGTGGACGTCGGTGAGCCGACGGTTGATGCCGTTGTGGTAGAAACTGAGCTGCTCGTGATCGAGGCCCAGCAGATGGAGCGCGGTCGCGTGGAGATCGTAGCAGTAGGTGGGCTGTTCCACGGCCTTGAACCCGAGCTCGTCGGTGGCGCCGTAGCTCGTGCCGCCCCTGATGCCACCCCCGGCCATCCACGCGGTGAAGGCGGCGGGGTTGTGATCGCGGCCCTTGCCGCCCCCGCCCTGGGCACCGGGTTGGCGACCAAACTCCGTCGTGCAGATCACGAGCGTGCTCTCGAGGAGGCCGCGCGACTTGAGGTCCGCCAGCAGCGCCGCGGCGCCGGTGTCGAGGATCGGGCCCCAGTAGCCGTGGTCGCGCACCACGTCCTCGTGGCTGTCCCAGTTCGGCCGGATCTTCTTCTGGGCGGTGTTCTCCGCGCCGCAGAAGACCTGCACGAACCGCACGCCGCGCTCGACCAGCCGCCGCGCGAGCAGGCACTGGCGGCCGAACGGACCGATATCCTCGTGCTCAAGCTGGTAGAGCTTCCGCGTCGCTTCGGTCTCGCCGCGAAGGTCGGTCGCCTCCGGCGCGCTGAGCTGGAGGCGGGCGGCGAGTTCGTAGGCCGCGATGCGCGCCTCGAGGTCGCTCTGGCCCGCGCGCTCGGCGGCATGCGCGCGGTTGAGCGACTGGAGAAACTCCCGGCCGCCCCGCTCGGCCTCGCCCCGCAGCCGCGTGAACTCCCCGCCGGGGAAAAGGTCGGCGATGGGCGGACGCGCCGCGTCGGTCTGGAGGGTCGTGCCCTGGTGCACGGCCGGCAGGAAGCCGGCGCCCCAGTTGATCACCCCGCCCGGCGGCAGGCCCCGCGGATCCGGGAGCACGACGAACGCCGGGAGGTCCTCATTCTCGCTGCCCAGCCCGTACGTCACCCATGCGCCCATGCTCGGGAACCCCGGCAGGATGAAGCCGCTGTTGGCCATGAACATCGCCGGCCCGTGGAGCGCGCTCTTGCTCTGCATCGAATGGATGAACGCGAGGTCGTCCACGCGCTCGGCGAGCTTGGGGAAAAGGTCGCTCATCCAGCGGCCGCATTCGCCATGCTGGCGGAACGGCCACCAGCTGCCCTGGCAATTGCCGGGCTTCGACGCGAAGAACTGCAGCTTGCCGTCGGGATCGAAGGGACGGCCGTTGCGCTTGGTCAGCTCCGGCTTGTGGTCCCACGAGTCAAGGTGGCTCAGCCCGCCGGGGCAGAAGATCTGGATGACGGCCCGGGCCTTGGCGGGATGGTGTCCGCGCCGGGCGGCGAGCGGATTGGCCGCCGCCCGCGCGTCCTGATGCAGCAGCGCGGCGAGCGCCACTCCGCCGAGACCGCCGCCGATCTCGCGGAGGAATTCGCGGCGCGGCAGCAGGCTGCGCCGGCGTCCGCAGGGATAGGGAGAGGGGGTATTCATCTTCAATCGACGTGGATGAACTCGTTCGCATTGAGCAGTGCGCGGCACACGGCGAACAGCCCTTCCCGCTCGGCCAGGGTCCGGGCCGCCCGCACCTCCGCGGCGGTGGCCGGCCGCTGGAACGCCAGGGCGAACGCGCGGCGGACCGCGTCGTCCAGCCCGGGCGCCTCGCGTTCGACCCGCGCGGCCAGGTATCTCGCCTGCAGGAGCATGAACTCGTTGTTCGCCAGCGTGAGCGCCTGCAGCGCGGTCGTGGTCTGCACGCGCGCCGGCGTCAGGTTGGCTGGGTCCGGGCAATCCAGGGTCGACATGAATCCATGCGGGGTCGTCCGCACCACGAAGCGGTAGATGCTGCGCCGCCAGAGCTCGGGCCGGTCCGGCGTGATGTACTCGTAGACGGGCGCGTAGGCCTCGGTGTACTTGAAGTCCCGGTAACCGGGCCCGCCGCGCGTGAGGTCGAGCTTGCCGCTCACGGCGAGGACGGCGTCGCGCAACGACTCCGCATCGAGGCGCCGCGGATTCTGCCGCCACAGGAGGCGGTTCGCGGCGTCGATGGCCGCGGCCTTG
>JBEDEF010000170.1:0-2517 GCA_041175845.1 Verrucomicrobiota bacterium | reverse complement strand
GGCTGCCGCAGACCAACTCGCAGAGGGGAAAGATTGTCGGGTCCGCGATGCGATGGA
The DNA here is from genome assembly GCA_041175845.1 of Verrucomicrobiota bacterium. Classification (GTDB taxonomy): domain Bacteria; phylum Verrucomicrobiota; class Verrucomicrobiia; order Opitutales; family Opitutaceae; genus ER46. The sequence continues at coordinate 2,460 of JBEDEF010000170.1, read as the reverse complement.
ACACGAGCAGTCCCTGGCGGCGGCGCGCGAGGATGTTGGCGCGGGTCAGCCGCTGCAGGTGGCGTGAGATGTTAGCCTGGGACCCGCCGGTGGCGGCCACGAGGGCGCCGACGTGGCGTTCCCCGTCGAAGAGCGCCTGGATCAGCCGCAGCCGCATCGGCTCGGCCAGCACGGCGAAACGCCGCGCAATCAGCTCCAGGGCTGCATCGGACAAGGGATTCTTGCGCGCCATCTGCCCGAGGAAGCAGACGGTCGGGGCGGGTTCAAGGCGGAGATGCGCCCGGCGGACCGCGGGCAGCTTGCTCCCGGGCAGAGGCGGCGTTTCGCTGCCCCGATGTCTCCCTCCACCGTCGACTCGCCGGATGCCGCGCCGGCCCTGCGCCGGTACCTCGAGGCGATGCCGCGTTTCACGCAGGACCGAGGCCTCGACTACGTGCGCCGGGGCCGGGTGGAGTCCGCAACGCGGCGCTCGGAGCGGGAGGTTGAGGGTTCGGTGCGGGGCGAACGCCTGTACGCGGTGCGGTTGCAGCGGGCGGGGAACCATTGGATGGGAGTCTGCACCTGCCCGCTCGGCAGCCGCTGCAAGCACCTGCACGCCCTGGGGCTGACCTGGCTGGGCCGGCTAGCGCCGGAAGCCGCCCCGCCGGCGGCGGGTAACGTTTCTCGGGCGGAACGGGAAATCATCCTGCTGCGAGAGTTCACCGTGGGGCTGAGGTCGCCGCTCGCCCCAGCCGAAGAGGGCCTCGCGCGGAAGCTCATCCGCGTCTTCCTCCAGCTTGAGCAGGCCGGCCGGCTCCACCCCCGCGACCTCGCCGGGCTGCGCGCCCTGCCTGGTTGGGAGAACGTGGGTCGCGGCTACCAACTGCCGGCCGGGGCGACCGTCCCTCGGACCCCTCTCGAACTCTGGCAACAGCTGGCCGCGGACCTGCGGGAAGCGGGGACCCCGCTCCCCGACTTCCTGCGTGCCGCGGGCGAGCCCGCGCTCTCCTTGGCGCGCAGCGCGGACGAATCGCGGCGCGCCACTTTGGCCCGCTGGCGGGAACGCCTCGTCCCGGCCGCGCCGCCCACTCGCGGGCCATTGCCCGGGACGCTACCCACGGGTCCCCTGCGGGTGCGGGTGGGCCCCGGTACCTTCGCGCTAGAGAGTTGCCCGCCCGAGGGAGGGACATGGCGTAACGCGTGGCGGACACTGGTCGCGCCCGGCGGCGCCGAACGCTGGCTGGAAACCGACCTCGACGCGGCCAGCACCGTCCTGCTCGCCCTGCTGCGGCGGCACGTGGTGGATTCCGGGCGTACCACCCCCAGCCTCAGCCAGCGGCAGGAGGCGGCATGGCTGCACGCCGTGCTCCGGCATCCGCGGGCGCGGGAAAAGGTGACCGACGTCGCCGGCCGGCCCCTGCGCTTCGCGCCGGAACCCCTGCGCCGGCGCCTGCTCGCCCCGGAGCCCGGCGAAACCGATTACCGGCTCATCCTCGAGGACCCCGCCGGCCGGCCCGTGCCACCCAGCGCCCTCCACCTGCCGGGCGATCCCGCCTATTACCTCCTGGACTCCGTCGTGCACGAGGGCCCGCCGGCTCTCGACGGCTCCTCGGCCGCCGCCGCGTTGCTCCCGCCCGCCGTCGCCGAGGATCCCGCGATGCTCTTGACGTTCCGGGATGCGGGCGTGGCCCTGCCCCCGGCGCTGGGCGCGCGCGTGGAAACCGTTCCCCTCGGCGCCCGGGTGGAGTGCAGCCTCGGGACGGGCCTAGCCGGCGGTGAACGCCTGCTGGTGCGGATCTGGGCCGAGGCGAAGCAGCCGCCGGTGCGGACGGACTGGACTCCGCAGGGCTGGCGCGCCCTCGCCCCGATCGCCGGGGCGGGCGACCGCTGGTTTGCGCCGGACCCGTCGTTACCCGACCTCGTGGTGCGGCAAACACAGGCGTTGGGGCTGTTCTTCGACCCCGTCGAGCAAACCTGGTCCTGCCGGCTCAGCCCGGACCTCCCCGAGCGTCTGGCACTCTGGCGGGAGCGGCTGCCGCGGGATGTCCAAGTATGGGCGGATCCGGAGGTGCAGGGGATCATGGAAGGTCCCGTGCGGGCGCGAGTGGAATTCGACCTCGAGGCCGCCGGCGAGGGGCGCGACTGGTTCGACCTAGCGCTGGTGCTGAAGTCCGAGGACGCGACCCTAACGCGGGCGGAGCTGACGCTGCTGCTGCGCGCGGGCGGCAAGCTGGTACGCCTGCCCGGCAAGGGGTGGCGGCGGCTGGAGGTCACCCTTGATCCCGGGGCGCAGGCGGCGCTCGCGGAGGCGGGCCTACCCGTGGCCGGCGCAGGCGCGGCCGCGCTCGAGGGCGAAAAGGTGCGGCTGCACGCGCTGCAGCTCGGTCGCGGCGCGCTCGCGGAACGCCTCCCCACGGAAGTCTCGGCACGGTTGCGCGCGCGAGTCGAAGCCCTGACGGCGCCGCCTCCCCCGCCCTGCCC
>JBEDEF010000169.1:0-2542 GCA_041175845.1 Verrucomicrobiota bacterium | reverse complement strand
GGTCCGCGCCGGCGGCGCCGCCGCGGCGGCCGCGGCCGCAACCGCGGCGAGCGGGGCCCGCGGCCCGAAGGCCAGCAGGGCGGCGGCGCGATCTGAACGCGCCCACCGCTTAAGCCTTGCGGGGTGACGCTTCACCCCCGCATCTCAAGGGCGTCCTCCGGGACGCCCTTTTTCCTGGGCCGCTCCCGACCCTATGGCCGATCTCATTGTCAACGGCGGCAAAGCGCTCGCCGGCACCATCACTCCCTCCGGCAACAAGAACTCGGTGTTGCCGATTCTCTGTGCGAGCCTGCTCACGGACGACACCGTGACCCTCGCGAACGTCCCGGCGATCACGGACGTGGAGAAGCTGGTGGCCTTCCTGCAGGAGCAGGGTTCGCGGATCAGCTGGGATCGCCCCGCCGGCACGATGACGCTCGACCACCGCGGCTTCGAGCCAGGCCGGATGAAGGGCGAGTTGCCCTCCGGGATGCGTTCCGCGGTGCTCCTCTTCGCCCCCCTGCTGCGCCGAATGAAGCGCCTGCGCATCCCGGTCAACGCGGAGGGCTGCTCCCTCGGCATTCGGGAACTGGATCCGCATTTAGAGATCCTGGCCTGCCTCGGCGCGCGGCTGGAACGCGGGCGCGACGTCGTCCTGCGCCTGCCGCGGCGGTTCCGCGGGGCGCGGCACTGGCCGGACTACATGTCGGTGACGGCCACCGAAAACTTCGTCATGGCCGCGGTGCTGGCCGAGGGGACCTCGACCCTGATCAACGCGGCGAGCGAGCCCCACGTGCAGGACCTCTGCCACGCCCTGGTCGCGATGGGCGCGAACATCGCGGGAATCGGGACGAGCCAGTTGACGGTGGAAGGCGTGGAACGGCTACGCGGGGCGCAGCTCACCATCAGCACCGACCACCATGAGGTCGTAACCTTCCTCGCCCTGGGGGCGATCACCGGTGGCGAGGTGCGCGTGCGCCATTCGCTTCCGCAGCATTTCGACCTGATGGCGCGCGCCTTCGGTAAACTCGGGGTGAAAGTGACCCACGAGGGGACGACCGCGGTGGTGGCGGCGCGCCAGCGCTTGGAGGTGGAGGCGCCCTTCACCCGCAACCTGCTGCCGAAGATCGAGGCCGCCCCGTGGCCGTACTTTCCGGTGGACCTGCTGCCTTGTATGCTGGCCCTCGCGGTCCGCGCCAAGGGGGCCATGCAGTTCTGGAACAAGGTCTACGAGGGCGGCTTCACCTGGATGCCCGAGCTGGCGAAGCTCGGCGCGCACGTGGTCGTCAGCGACCCGCACCGGGTGATCGTCTTCGGCGACCGCCCGCTGCGGCCGACCACCGTCGACGCCCCGTACATCATCCGCGCCGCGGTGGGCCTGTACATGGTCGCGGCCAGCATCCCCGGCCGCTCCGTAGTGAAGAACGCCGACACCATCCGCCGCGCCCACCCGCGCTTCGTGGAAAACCTGCGGAGCCTCGGCGCGGACGTGGAGTGGCGCTGACCCGCCGCGCCCCGCGCGCACCGGCCCCGGGGCGCGATCCGCGATTTGGGTTTCCCCCGCTCCCGCGGGCCCGCATTTTTCCGCCCTGCTCGCCACCCTGCGGCGAACCACCCCTTCCTGCCGATGAAACTCCTGCCCCTGCTCCTCGCCCTGACCCTGCTCCCCGGCCTGCTCCGCGCCCAGGGTGCCACCGGCACCCTCGAGGGCCGCGTCCAGAATCCCGCCAACGGCACCTACCTCGAGGGCGCGCGGGTGAGCGTCGAGGGCACCGCCCTGACCGCCTTCACCGACGACGCCGGGCGCTTCCTGCTGCCGGCCGTGCCGGCGGGGGACGTGCGCGTCCGCGTCTTCTATACCGGCGCGCCGACCAGCCTAACCCCGGCGCGCGTGACCGCCGGCGCCACCACCACCCTCGAGATCGCCCTCGCGCCCGCCGCCGCGGCCGTGCGCCTCGACCGCTTCGTGGTCGGCGAAACCCGCGAGATGAGCGGCGCCGCCATCGCGATCAACGAGCAGCGCTTCGCCGCCAACATCCGCAACGTCGTCTCGACGGATGAGTTCGGCGCGGTGGCCGAGGGCAACGTGACCGAGTTCCTGAAATACCTGCCCGGCATCACCGTGGACCAGAGCGGCGGCGACGGCCGGTACATCTCGATCGAGGGCGCGCCAAACGCCAACACCCCGATCACCCTCGGGGGCATCTCGCTGTCCGCCCCGGGCGACAACAACACCTCCCGCGGCATCGAGGTCGGGTTCTTCAACCTCAATAACGTCTCCCGCATCGAGGTCTCGCACTCTCCCACCCCGGACAGCCCTGGCAAAGCCCTCGCGGGCGGCGTGAACCTCGTGCCCCGCAGCGCCTTCGAACGCTCCCGGCCGGTGTTCAACGGCAGCTTCTACTTCATGCTGCGGGACGATCAGCGCGCGATCGGGCCCGGGGCGGCGATGTACCGCGATCCCCGCCGCAAGGTCTGGCCCGGCGCGGACCTGTCGTGGGTCGTGCCGGTGAACCGGCGCTTCGGCTTCACCCTCTCGGCCGGCGCCTCCACCCAGTTCTCC
>JBEDEF010000168.1:0-3557 GCA_041175845.1 Verrucomicrobiota bacterium | reverse complement strand
GCGGAATCACGGGGCACGTGTGATCCACTCGAGGTTGAAGCGGGCGAGGGTCAGGGTGGCGTAGGCCCAGTCGCCGTTGCGGCGGGTCTCGCCGGGTTTTCCGCTCTCGTAAAAGCAGAGCACGGTGCCGTCGGGGAGCACGGCGAGGTCGCTGTAGGCGCTCGGGCCGGGCTGGAGGAGTTTTCGCACCGGCCAGGTGCGTCCGTCGTCCTGGCTGAGGTAAATCGAGACGTTCTTTCGCTCCCGGTGTTCGCGCTGGGTGGTGTGCGGACTGGAGTGCAGGAGCAGCGGGTGGTTGGCGCCGGGCAGGCCCGGATGGCTCACGAGGCCCGCCATGCAGCCGGGTTCCAGCAGTTCCTCGATGAACTCGGGCTTCGTCCAGCCGGTGGCGCCATCGCGGCTGTACACCACGGCGCGGCGGTTGCGCTTGTCGGTGTTGCGCGAGCTGAGCACGACGCGGCCATCGGAAAGCTCGGCCACGCTCGACTCGCCGCCGATTGTCATCGCCATGTCGCCGCGCTGCCACGTGGCCCCCTGATCGTCGCTGAAGACCACGGAGCAGCCCTTGCGCTGCGCCGCGGTCTTCTCGTACGTCGCCAGCCACACCGGCACGATCAGGCGCCCGCTGCGCAGCTGGATGCCATGGCCGGGGCCGGTGGCGATGGCCTGCCACTCGATCTCGGGCCGGAAGCGATCGAAGGTGGCCGTGATCTCGACGGGCTTGGACCAGGTGAGCCCGTCGTCGTCGCTCCGCGCGTGGAAGGCGCGCATGTACTCGACGCAATAGACGAGGTGCACCGGCCCCTCCCGCGTCGCGATGAGCATCGGGTTGTTGACCGTCTGCTCCGCGGGACCGCCCATGTCCTTGCGCCGCTTGTCCTCGGGCATGTACGGGTTGCGCGGCAACCGCGGGCCGAGGTGGGCGATCTGGCGGGCCGGACCGAAGCTGCGTCCGCCATCGGTGCTGCGGCGGAGGTGGATTTCCAGCTCGCCGCGGTCGGCGGCGGTGAACTTCCGCGCCTCGGCGTAGGCGAGGACCGTGCCGCGGGCGGTCACGACCAGGCCCGGAATGCGGTACGAGACGAATCCGCCCTGCCCCTCGGTGAAGACATCGACCCGCGCGGGCTCGGCCGCGGCGGGCGCGGGACCGGCCAGGGCGGTGGCTACGAGCAGCAGCAGGACGGCAACGGGGCGGGAGCGCATCGCGTTCAAAACCGGGTGGTGAGGTTGAATTCGACCTCGCGGCCCGGATCCGGCGTGTAGCGGTCCCGGGTCACGACGAAGTACATCTCATTGTTGTCGAAAACATTCTTCACCTTCACCGCCGCGTCGTACCGGAAGCGTGAACCCCGCGCGGGCGGGATGCGGTAGCCGAGGATGACGTCGTGACGGAAGAACGCCGGCGCCACCCAGACGGGCTCGTTGCGGGGATTCGCGCCGCGGTCGCTGTCCCGCGCGCCGACGTAGATGGTGCCGAGACTGGCGAACAGGCCCCGGAGCCCGCCGGAGTCGAACGTGTAGCGGTTGAAGAGGGTGAACTGATCCTGCGCCTGCCGCGGCTGCGCGAGGCCGGTCCGGGTTTCGCGGGCGTCCACGTAGGTGTAGCTGCCGAAGGCGAGCCAGCGCTCGGTGAGGCGCAAGTTGAGGTTAAGCTCGAGGCCCGTGCTGCGCAGCCCTTGGACCTGCCGGAAGTAGCCCGGGTTGGCCGGGTCGGCCTCGGTGACGTTGCGCTGCCGGATGTCGAACGCGCAAAGGAGCCCCTGCAGGCGGCCGCCGCGGAGGCTGAACTTGACGCCGCCCTCGCGCTGGGCGCCCTCCTCGGGATCGAGGCCCGATCCGTCGGGCTGGGTGCGGAACTCGGGCAGGAACGAGTTGTTCGCGTTCGCGTACACCGTCCAGGTCTTCTCGCCGGTGAGGTGCCAAACCGCACCCACGCTGTGGGTGGTGGAGGACGCGGCGGCGGTCACCTTGGCGGCCGCCGGGTTCACGCGGCGGCTCGGAAAGGTGCCGGTCACCCGATTCAGGTTGGCCCGGTCGGTCTCCGTGCGGCGGAGGCCGAGCTGGAGGAAGGCGCGCTCGCCGAAGGCGGAGATGACGTCGTTGAGGTAGAGCTCGCGATTGCCGATCCGGTTGCGGGTCCACGTGTCGAGGTAGAGCGGCGGGCGGCTCGCCGGCGCGGGCACGGGAAGCGAGTTGGCGGGAGCGAACACGTTCACCGGCAGCAGGAGGTTGGGGTTGAAGCCGGCGAGCTTCGGGTTGGCCAGAAACTGCGCGTAGGTGAGGTTCGGGAAGCGGTTGAGGATGACGCCGCTGCTGGTGTTGAAGCCGCTGCCCTCGAGGGCCGCCGAGCCCGGGGCGAGCCCGCCGTAGTTGTTCACGGAACGGGAGGTCTTGTTGTCGTCGTACTGCAGGTCCCAGGCATGGCCGGCCAGCAGCTGGTGGCGGAAGGGGCCCGTGCGCACCCGGGCCACCAGTTCGTTGCGGGTCCGGAAGTTCTCCGTGCCCCGGGGCACGTCGCGCCAGCCGCGCGGGGTCAGCACGGTGTCGCGCAGGATGGTCATCGCCTCGATCCACGGCTGCGTCTCCACCTGGTGCTGGTCGCGGTCGCTGTACTGGAACTGCGAGCGGAACTGCCAGTCGGGGCTGAACACATGGCGGGCCTCGACCGCCGCGACCTGGCGGGTGTTCTGGCGGATATCGCCGGGCCAGGTGTGGTTGTAGTCGCGCCGCCCGAAGCGGTGGTAGACGCCATCGGGGGTGGTGATGCCATCCGGGTCGCGGTTGACCATCGGGAAGGCCCACCCGCCGGGCCGGACGTGACGGTCGCGCGTGTACTCCAGGGTCAGCTGGGTGCGATCCGAGACGACCCAGGTGAGCGCGGGCGAGACGTTGAACCGGTTGCTCGGCGTCCCGCGATACACCTCGGAGTCGTCCCATTCGACGTTCAGCCGGTAAAGCAGGCGCCCGCGGAACCACGGCACCGGACCGGTGTGGTCGAAGGCCAGCCGGTACGAGTCCTGCGGTCCCACCGAGGTCCGCAGCGAGCCCTGGGACCGCGCCAGGGGCTTCTTCGTCACGCGGTTGATCGTGGCGCCGTAGCCGCCCTGGCCGTAGAGGACGGCCGCGGGTCCCTTGATGACCTCGACGCGCTCGACGTTCGCCACCGACTGCGAGCCGAAGCCGGCCGGCTGGGGGAAGCCGTTGAGCAGGTTGGCCGCCACGCTGCCGAAACCACGGGCGAGGAACGCGTCGTTCTCCGTCGTCTTGCGGACCGACGCCTCGTAATCCAGCACGTCCGTCGTGTCCCGGGCCAGGATGTCCTCCAGGAACTGCTGGTTGAACACGGTCACGCTGAGGGGCAGGTCGGCGATCGCCATGTTCATTCGCGTGACCTCGGCGGAGTTTGACGACTGGTAGCCGATGTCGCGCGAGGTGGTGACCTCGAAAGCGGAGAGCGTCACGGGCGCTGCCCCGGACGCCGGCGGTTGCGCCGCGCCCGCGGGGGCGGCGGCGAGGAGCAGGGCAAGGAAGGCGGACGATGGACGGTAGTTCATGGC
>JBEDEF010000167.1:0-3142 GCA_041175845.1 Verrucomicrobiota bacterium | reverse complement strand
ATGATTATGCGCTGGGCGAAGGCGACCTTCTCGGCCGTGTCGAGTTGCGCCACGTTAGCAAGCGGGGCTTCGGTGGTGAATAGCACATCACCCTTCTGCGGAATCCCACGAGTCATCCAGCCGCTGTAATTCGCGGTAGCGATGAACTCCATCGGCGTCTCTTGGAGGAAGCCCATCTTGACGTTTTTGGCCGTGATTAACCGGACGCCGCTCGTGGTCTTCACCGGCGTCTTTCCGCGATAGTCGATGAACTTAATTTCCGAGCCAATGGTCGTCTCCACCCACCCCTCCCCGCGCTGGGTGAAGACGGCGTTCAGGTGGCTCTCGAAGAGGGCGCGGGCGTTGTGGAGGTTCTTTTCGGCGTTGGCTTTGGCGGTGGCGAGGCCCGCAAACGCCTCGTCCAACAGGCCGACGATCCGCTGCTGTTCGGTCAGCGAATCGGGAATGAAAAGCGGCAGGGAACGGAACAAAGGAACATCAAGATTCTTCTGCGCAGTGCCTTTTCCTAGGGCGTAGATGTGGTCGTTGAGAGCCAGCATCTGGTAGTCTAAGAACCGCTGGTCCATCGCTCCGTTCTTAGGCGACACAGTCAACCCGCTGTCATTAAGATAGAACTTTCCAGCAACAAATCGTGTGCACTCCTCGGACATGCCAAAGCGAGCAATTACAAGCTGGTCCTCACGATTGAATCCGTTCACTTCGAATGTTGCGCCGCCGCCGCCATAGACCGGAAAGCCCTTTCCGCCGTCGCGCTTCTGGACGACACGCGTGCCGTATTCCACGTGGCAGACTTCTTCGAGCGGCTTCGTCTGCCAACCTGATACTCTCCGTAAACCCCGCGTCTTCTCGGGATACTCTGCCCTGATCTCACTCATAGCAGCGCCTTGATGTTCCCCAGCACCTCGGCGCTCTCGGCGTCCAGCGCGGCGATCTCGTCCATGATCGCCTGCGGGCTGCGGTGAGCCACTTCCTCGCCCCCGTTCGGGTTCTTCACGGACAGGTCGAAGGTCGTCGGGTCGATGGCCGCCACGTCCACGCTCCAGCTCTTGGGCGAGTCGGCCCTGGTCTTCTGCAGCGTGATGAACTCGGCGAGGTCGGCGTCGTTGAGCGGGTTGGTCTTCCCGAGGTTGCGGCCGGGGTCGAGCTGGTAGAACCAGACCTGGCGCGTCTTGGTGCCCTTCTCGAAGAAGAGCACGACGGTCTTCACGCCCGCCCCGATGAACGTGCCGCCGGGGCAGTCGAGCACGGTGTGAAGGTTGCACTCCTCCAGGAGCTTCTGCCGCAGGCTGACCGAGGCATTGTCGGTGTTGGAGAGGAAGGTGTTCTTGATGACGACCCCGGCCCGGCCGCCCGCCTTCAGGCTCTTGATGAAGTGCTGCAGGAAGAGGAACGCGGTCTCGCCGGTGCGGATCGGGAAGTTCTGCTGGACCTCCGGCCGCTCCTTCCCGCCGAAGGGCGGATTGGCGAGGATCACGTCGACGCGGTCCTTCTCCTGAATGTCGCTGATGTTCTCGGCGAGGGTGTTGGTGTGGACGATGTTGGGTGCCTCGATGCCGTGCAGGATCAGGTTCATGATCCCGATCACGTAGGCCAGGGACTTCTTCTCCTTGCCGTAGAGCGTGCGCTCCTGGAGCAGGCGGTCCTGCGCGGTGGTCCGCTTCGGGTTTGTCTCGCGGAGGTAGTCGAACGCCTCGCAGAGGAAGCCGGCGGAGCCGACGGCCGGGTCGTAGATGCGTTCGCCGATCCGGGGCTGCACCACGCGCACGATGGCGCGGATGAGGGGGCGGGGCGTGTAGTATTCGCCGCCGTTCCGGCCGGCATTGCCCATGTTCTTGATCTTCGCCTCGTAGAGGTGCGACAGCTCGTGCTTCTCCGTCTGCGAGCGGAAGCGCAGCGCGTCGACCTGGTCGATGATCTCGCGCAGGTTGTAGCCGCTCTGGATGCGGTTTTTGATCTCCCCGAAGATCTCGCCGATCTTGTACTCGATCGTGTTCGGCCCGGAGGCCTTGGCCTTGAAGCCCTGCAGGTAGGGAAAGAGCCGCTGGTTCACGAAGGCGACGAGGTCGTCGCCCGTGGCGGCCACGTGGTGGTCGATCTGGCCGTCCTGGCCCTTGGGGGCGGCCCACTTTTCCCAGCGGTAGGGCTGATCCAGGATGAACGTGTACTTCTTCCCCTCGAGGGCGGCCTCGGTGGCCTTGTCCTGCTCCAGTCCGTCGAGGTATTTCAGGAACAGCAGCCAGGAGGTCTGTTCGGTGTAATCGAGCTCGCTGGTGCAGCCGGCATCCTTCCAGAGGACGTCGTCGATGTTCTTGAAGGTCTGTTCAAACATGGGGTCGGCGCGGCCAGCGAAGGCGATTCGCCTACGGGGTGCAAGGGATGAGGCGCGGCCGGGTGGCCGGACGTTGGGCGCAGCTTCCCGGACGCATCCCCGGCCCGCCGGGCCGCGGAAGCCCACGGCCGCCTGTCCTGCCGCCCGCCCGGGCGTCGCCTTCGGCAGTTGACTCGAGTCTGCCACCCTCTTCGCCTGCCGCGCATCAGGTCGCCGGGCCCCGCCCCCTTTTTTTCCGCCCGGCTGCCGATCGCTTTTCCTGCTTTCATGTCCCTCAAAACCTCCCTCTTCCTCGGCGGGCTCGTTGCCGTGGGATCTCTTCCGGCCGCGGCCCCCGTGGCCCAGCCCTCCGCGGCCGATCCGGCGATCGTCGCTTTATCCTCCTTCACGGTCACCGAGGACAATGCCGCGGGCTACCGGCCGGCCAGCTCCATCAGCGCCACCGGCATCGGTACCGCAATCATCGATACCCCGATCGCCATCAACGTGCTCACCGGCGACTTCCTGGCCGATACCGCGGCCTTTGAGTTCCGCGACGTGCTCAGCTTTGCCCCGGGGGTCCGCACCTCCGAGAACAATGAAAGCCGCTTTCGCGTGCGGGGGTTCGACGCTTTGGCGCTCCTGCGCAACGGCCACTATCGCCGCCAGCTCTTCCCCACCTGGAACATCGACCGCGTCGAGGTCATCAAGGGGGCCGCGGCGATCTTTCACGGCAGCAACCGGCCCGGCGGCATCATCAACTACCTCACGCGCCGGCCCTCGTTCACGCCCGATCACGACCTGAAGCTGCTGGTCGGCGCCCACGATCACTAC
>JBEDEF010000166.1:0-2988 GCA_041175845.1 Verrucomicrobiota bacterium | reverse complement strand
GCACCTGCAGGAGCTGGTGCGGTACTCCGGCGTCCAGCTGGCCCTGAAGCGCCGCCGGCGCTGAGGCGGGGGCGAGGTGGCCGCTCGTCCGATGTGGCCGCGGCGGAAGCCGCGGATCGGGACGAAGATTTCTACCGCCAAGGGCGGACACACACTGCCGGCGAGAAGACGGTTTCGGGCGTAGTCGGCAGCGCTTTATGGCCCGATCCGTCTCCCGGCGAACACCCGCCAGTGTTTCCAATCCACAAATCACGCTCGCTTCCCGGATCCTCCTGCGTTTGCTTTCTGATACTCGGTCTCACTTTCCCATGTCCGCCTCTCCGTTTCCGCTCACGCCGCTTTGCCAGCTGCCCGCTGGCGAGACCGGGCGCATCTTGCGGCTGACGGGGGACGAGAGTTTTTGCCAACGGATCCGAGAGATGGGCTTCGGGGAAGCGGCGCTCGTGACCAAGCTTTCCGGCACGAAGATGAGTCTGTGCCGGGTGAAGGGGATGCGGATTGCGCTGAACCACCGCGCCGCGATGAGCATTTTAGTGGAGCATCTGCCTTTGGCGCCGCGCTGACGCGCCTTTCGCCTAATGGCCGCCGCATCCCGAACCCGGCCCGAGGGAGCCGACCCCGCGGCGCCGTTGCCCGCCCACATCGCGGGCTCGCCTGGCCGCCGCCGCACGCCGGCCGAACGGATGCCGGTGTACGCGCTGGTGGGAAATCCCAACTGCGGCAAAACGACCCTGTTCAATGCGCTGACGGGTCTGCGGCAGAAGGTGGGAAACTATCCGGGCGTGACCGTCGAGAAAAAGGTCGGCGAGACTTACTCCCAGCACGGGCATCCGATGAAGGTGATCGATCTGCCCGGCGCTTATTCGCTGGCGGCGCGTTCGCCGGATGAGGCCGTGACGCGGGATGTGCTGCTGGGCCGGCGGGCGGATACGCCGCAGCCGGACCGGATCATCTGCGTGGTGGATGCCTGCAACCTCGAGCGGTGCCTGTACTTCGTCCATCAGGTTCTCGATTTGGGTCGGCCGGTCATCGTGGTCCTGAATATGATGGATCTGACCGCGCGGTCGGGCCTGGAGGTGCGGCCGGCGGAATTAGAGGAGGCTTTGGGCGTGCCGGTGATCCCGTGTGCGGCGGTGCAGGGCCGGGGTCTGGTGGAGCTGCGGTTGGCGATGAGCCGGCACGAACTGCCGTTGGCGCGGCATTCGTGGACGGTGCCGGCGCCGATTGCCCCGGCGGTGGCGGAGTTACAGGCCTCGCTGGTCGCCGCGGATGGGCGGCCGCCGCTGATCGCGCGAGCGGAGGCGCTGTTGCTGCTGACCGACCAGGATTCAGTGCGCGTCGCCGGCTCCACCCCCTTGAGCGCGGCCACGGGCACCGTGCTGGCGGCGTGGCGCCAGCGTTGGACGGGGCAGGGTACCGATTGGTCCGGAACGCTGATCAAGGCGCGTTACGAGGCGATCCAGGGCCTGTGTCGGGAGGTTATCCGCCGAACGGGGGAGCGCGGGCCGTCCCTGGCGGACCGCGCGGATGCCCTGCTGGTGAATTCGGGTTGGGGCTGGCTGGCGTTCGCGGCGGTGATGGCGCTGATGTTTTACGCCATCTTCGCGCTGGCGGAATACCCCATGAACTTCATCGACGGGGCGATGGCAGGGTTGGCGGACCGGGTCAAAGAGGCGATGGCCCCGGGCGATTTGCGGGATCTGGTGACGTCCGGGATCATGGGCGGGGTGGGGGGCGTGGTCATCTTTCTCCCGCAGATCCTGATCCTTTTCTTCTTTGTCGGCCTGCTCGAGAGCACGGGCTACATGGCGCGGGCGGCGGCGCTGATGGACCGCCCGATGAGCCGGGTGGGCTTGCACGGCAAGTCCTTCATTCCGCTGCTCGGTTCTTACGCGTGCGCGATCCCGGGTATAATGGCCACGCGGACCATCGAGGACGCGAAGGACCGCCTGGTCACCATCTTAGTGGCGCCCCTCATGAGCTGTTCGGCGCGCCTGCCGGTTTATCTGCTGATGATCGCGACCCTCTTGCCCGGGGATACGGTGCCGGCGGTGACGAAGGCGGGCCTGATGTTTTCCATGTACGCGCTCGGGACGGCGGGAGCCTTCGGCTTTGCATGGCTGTTCAAGCGGACCTTCCTGCGCGGGGACGCACCGCTGATGATCCTGGAGTTGCCGGCCTACCAGCGGCCGCATTTTGGCGAGATCTTGCGCCAGATGCTGGAGCGCGGGTGGCTGTTTCTGAAGAACGCAGGCACCATCATTCTCGCGATCTCGATCGTACTCTGGTTTCTCAGCACGTATCCGAAGCACCCCGACCCGGCAGCGACCTCGGAGGTGCAGATCGCCCATAGCTATGCGGGGCACGCAGGGCGGGCGCTTGAGCCGTTGATCCAGCCGCTGGGCTTCGACTGGCGGATTGGCATTGGACTGGTGACGTCCTTTGCGGCCCGCGAGGTGTTCGTGAGCTCGATGGGCGTGATCTTTGGCGTGGAGGGCGCGGAGGAGGACACGGCCCCGCTGCGGGACGCCCTGCGGGCAGCGCAATGGCCGGATGGGGCGCCGCTGTTCACGCCGCTGGTCTGTCTCGCGTTGATGGTCTACTATGTCTTCGCGATGCAGTGTATGAGCACCGTGGCGGTGGTGAAGCGGGAGACCAACTCATGGCGTTGGCCCCTGTTCCAGCTGGCTTACATGACTGGCACGGCGTGGGTCGTGACGTTCCTCGTCTACCAAGGCGGCCGAATGCTCGGTTTTTGAGCCATGAACGCGGACCTCCAGTCCAAGCTCGCGCTGGCCATCGTGGCGGGGGCGATCGCGGGCTTGCTGGTGGTTTGGTGGCGGCGCCGGCGCCGGCCCGGGTGCGGTGGCGACTGCGGTTGCGCGACCAAGTTGGGCAGTCGCCGCCCGGGGCGCTGAAGGTCCGACGAAGGGCGCGCGGCCGTGCCGTCGCCATTGCCTTTGCCCGGGCGGCCGCGCAACCTCCGCG
>JBEDEF010000165.1:0-4810 GCA_041175845.1 Verrucomicrobiota bacterium | reverse complement strand
GTGCAGACGCGCGCCGAGGACCTCCTCGGCCTGCTCAACGGCATCGACACCGCGGTCTGGAACCCAGCCACCGACGCCCTGCTGCCCGCCCGCTACTCCGCCGGCGACCTCACGGGCAAGGCCCGCTGCCGCGCGGAACTCCTGCGGCGGTGCGGCCTGGAGGCGGGACCCCGCGTGCCGCTCTTCGGGGTCGTCGCGCGCCTCACCGCCCAGAAGGGCATCGATGCGATCCTCGCCAACCGCGAGTTCTTCGTCGCGCACGACGTCCGCCTGATCGTGCTGGGGACCGGCGATCGCCGGCTGGAGGAGGAGCTGCGGGAACTCGTCCGGGAGCAGCCGCGGAAGGTGTTTCTATCGGCGGCGCTCGATGAGGGAATGAGCCACTTGATCGAGGCCGGCTGCGATTTCTTCCTGATGCCGTCCACCTTCGAACCCTGCGGCCTCAATCAGATGTATTCTCAAGTTTACGGCACGGTGCCGGTCGTAACCCGCGTCGGCGGCTTGGCGGATACGGTCATCGACGCGGACCAGGATCGCGCGGCCGGCACCGGCCTCGTCTGCGAGCCCAACCCGGCCAGCCTGCTCGATGCCTTGCACCGGGCCCTAGCCTTGTACGCCGACGCGCCGCGGCTCGCGGCGGTGCGGGAGCGCGGGATGCGCCGTGATTTCAGCTGGCGGTCCGCCGTCACCGCCTACGAACGGCTCTACCAGGAAGCATTGTGAGCCCGGTCGTACGCTGCGGGCGTCCCCGGGGGCAACTCGGCCGTAGCAAGAGGCGACCTTTCCCGTGAGCGCCCCTTCCCCCTCGATCCTTTGGTTTCGTCAGGACCTGCGACTGCAGGATAACCCGGCCTTGCACGCCGCCCTTGAGCGGGGTGGCCCCGTTTTGCCGGTGTATATCCTGGACGACGCCGGTGAAGGAGCCTGGGCGGCGGGAGGTGCCGCGCGCTGGTGGCTCCACCACTCCCTGCTTTCCCTTGATGAGTCCCTGCGCGCGCGGGGCTCACGGTTGTTGTGCTTCCGCGGCGACAGCGGGCAGGTCCTGGCGGAGTTGGCGGCTGCGACCGGGGCGCGGGCGGTGTTCTGGAACCGCCGGTATGAGCCGGCCGTCATCGCGCGCGACACGCGCCTGAAGGCGGAGCTGACCCGGGCGGGCCTCGAGGTGCGGAGCGCCAACGCCGCCCTCCTGCACGAGCCGCACACCATCACCAACAAGCAGGGCCGGCCCTTTCAGGTATTCACGCCCTTCTGGCGGCATTGCCTCACCCTCCCGGTCGAAGCGCCTCTTGTGTTCCCGGCGGGGCGCAAGGTCCCGCCTCCGGCGGCGTGGCCGAAGGCCCTCGCGGTCGGGGAACTCAGCCTCCTGCCGCGTATCCGTTGGGATGCTGGGCTGGCGGAGACCTGGACGCCCGGCGAGGCCGGGGCGGCCCGGCGGCTGCGCCAGTTCATCGACGGCGCGATGTCCGCCTACGCGGACCGCCGCAACCTTCCGTTCGAGGACGGCACGTCGATGCTCTCGCCCTGGCTGCACACCGGGGAACTTTCGCCGCGGCAGATCTGGCGCGCGGTGGAGGACGTGGGCCGGCCCGCCGGCCTGTTCCCGCCGGGCAATGGCGCGCGGGTCTTCCTCAGCGAGGTCGGCTGGCGGGAGTTCGCGCACCACTTGCTCTTCCACTTCCCGCACACGCCGGAACGGCCGTTGCGGGAGGATTTCGAGCGCTTCCCGTGGGCCGAGGATCCCGGCGGCATCCGGCTGGATGCGTGGCGCCGGGGCCGCACCGGCTACCCGATCGTCGACGCCGGGATGCGCCAGCTCTGGCACACCGGCTGGATGCACAACCGCGTGCGGATGATCGCCGCGTCCTTCCTCGTGAAGCACCTGCGCCTCCCCTGGACCGCGGGCGCCGCCTGGTTCTGGGACACGCTGGTCGACGCCGACCTCGCGAGCAACACGCTCGGCTGGCAGTGGACCGCGGGCTGTGGGGCCGATGCCGCGCCGTATTTCCGCGTCTTCGCGCCCGTGCTCCAGGGGCAGCGGTTCGATGCCGAAGGCGCCTATGTCCGCCGCTGGGTGCCCGAGCTGGCGCGGTTGCCCGCCGCCTCCATCCACGCGCCGTGGGAGGCCCCGGCGGAAGTGCTGGCCCGCGCCGGGGTGACGCTGGGTCCCGGCGGCAACTATCCCCGGCCGATCGTCGATCACGCATCGGCGCGTCAGGCGGCGCTCGACGCCTTCCGGGCCCTCCGCGGCGGCGAGGTCGTGGTGCGCGAATGAGCGCCCGGCGCGAGCGCGGCCCCGCGGCCCCGGTGGAGCGCCTCGTGCTGGTGCTGGGCGACCAGCTCAACGCCGACTCCTCCGCGCTGGCCGGAGCCGACCGTGCGCGCGACGTCCTCTGGATGGCCGAAGTCGAGGAGGAGTCGCGCCATGTCTGGAGCTCGCGGCCGCGCACGGCGCTGTTCCTCGCCGCGATGCG
This sequence comes from Verrucomicrobiota bacterium, assembly GCA_041175845.1. GTDB lineage: Bacteria > Verrucomicrobiota > Verrucomicrobiia > Opitutales > Opitutaceae > ER46. The sequence continues at coordinate 2,339 of JBEDEF010000165.1, read as the reverse complement.
CCACTTCCGCGACGCGCGGCGGGCTGAGGGTTGGCGCGTGGAGTACACGGCCCTCGACGATCCGGCCAATACGCAGTCGCTGGCGGGCGAGTTGCGTCGCGCCGTCACCCGCCTGGCGCCGCGCGGGCTGGTGATGACCGCCGCGGGCGACTTCCGCGTGGCGCAGGCCATCGCCGCGGCGGCAGCCGCGTCCGGCGTGCCATTGGACGTGCGCGAGGACGGGCACTTTCTCTGTTCTACGGCCGAGTTCGCGGCCCACGCGGCGGGGCGCCGGCAGCTCCGGCTCGAATTCTTCTACCGCGAGCTGCGCCGGCGCCACCGGATCCTCCTCGACGAGGCGGGCGAGCCCCTGGGCGGGCAGTGGAATTTCGATCACGATAACCGCGGCAGCTTCGGCCGCGAGGGGCCGCCGGCCGACCTGCCGGCGCCGCGGCGGTTCGCGCCTGACGCCGTCACCCGCGAGGTGCTGCGCCTTGTCGCCGAGCGTTTTCCCGACCATCCGGGGGACCTCGCGGCCTTCGACTGGCCGGTCACGCCCGCGGACGCGCAGTTCGCGCTGGACGACTTCATCGCTCACCGCCTACCGCAGTTCGGCCGGTTCCAGGATGCGATCTGGGTGGGAGAGCCTTGGCTGTACCACTCGCGTCTTGCCGCCGCGATGAACCTGAAGTTGCTCGATCCGCGCACGGTTATCGCAGCCGCGGAAGCGGCCCACCGTGACGGCCGGGTGGACCTGGCGTCGGCGGAGGGCTTCATCCGCCAGATCCTCGGCTGGCGGGAGTACGTCCGCGGCATCTACTGGCGCGAGATGCCGGGTTACCTTGACCGCAATGAGCTCGGCGCCACGGAGGCCTTGCCTGCGTTCTACTGGACGGGTGAGACCGGGATGGCCTGCCTGCGCGATGCGCTCGGCCAGACGCTCCGTCTGGGCTACGCGCATCACATCCAGCGCCTGATGGTCACCGGCCTTTACGCGCTGCTGCTGGGAGTCCGCCCGCGGTCGGTCCACGAGTGGTACCTCGCGGTGTACGTCGATGCGGTCGAGTGGGTCGAGGCGCCCAACACCGTTGGGATGTCGCAGTATGCGGACGGCGGGCTGATGGCTTCCAAGCCCTACGTGGCCACCGGCAAGTACATCCAGCGGATGAGCAATGCCTGTGCCGGCTGCCGTTTCCGGCCTGACGAGTCGACAGGCGAGTCGGCCTGCCCGTTCACCACCCTGTACTGGGACTTCCTACTGCGTCACGAACCGCTGCTGCGGCGCAACCAGCGGATGGCGCTGCAGGTGAAGAACCTGGCTCGGCTGTCCCCGGCACAGCGCGCGGCGGTGCGCGAGCGGGCGGAGGCCATCCGGCGCGGCGGGGGCGAGCCTCCTGGCGAGAGTCAAGTGCGGCTCAACCTCGGCGCGGCGGCGGCGCCGGTGCGACGGGCGAAACAGACTTTACCCAAGTGATGACTACCGCACGGATTGTCTTGCTCGCCGGAGCCTCAGGCCTGCTGGGACGGGCCCTTGCCACCCGGCTTAACGCGGAGGGTTGGGAGGTTCGCCGGCTGGTCCGCCGCGCGGCCTCCGCCCCGAGCGAGTTCACCTGGGATCCGGCGCAGGGCGAGGTGCCTGCTGGGGCCCTCGCGGGTACCACCGCGGTCATCAACCTCGCCGGCGAAAACATCGCCGCCGGTCGCTGGACGGCTGCGCGTCGCCGCACGTTACGCTCCAGCCGGATCGACCCGACCCGCGCCTTGGCCCGCGCCATCGCGGCGCTGCCTCGTCGGCCCGAGGTTTTCGTTTGTGCCTCCGCGGTGGGCTTTTATGGCCACCGGGGCGACGTGGCCGTGGCCGAGGATGCGGCGCGTGGTGAGGGTTTCCTGGCGGAACTGACTGCGGAGTGGGAGGCAGCCGGCGCGGCGGTGGAGGCGGCTGGCGTGCGCTGGGCCGCGCTGCGACTCGGGGTGATTCTCAGTCCAGAGGGCGGGGCCCTCGCGCGTCTGCTGCCGGTCTTTCGGCTAGGCCTGGGCGGCCGGCTCGCCACGGGAAAACAATGGATGAGCTGGATCTCCCGCGCGGATGCGGTGGCTGCTTTCGTTCATGTACTGGCGACGCCCGCCTGCCGCGGACCGCTCAACGCCTGTTCTCCCGGCCCGGTAACCAACGCGGATTTTACCCGGCTGCTCGGCTTCGTGCTGCGTCGTCCGGTGGTTTTTCCGGTTCCCGCCTTCGCGTTGCGTCTGGTGTTCGGCCAAATGGCGGAAGAGACCTTGCTCGCGAGCACCCGGGCGATCCCGCGCGCCCTGGCGGCGACGGGTTTCCGTTTCGGTCAACCGGGGCTCGAGGCGGCGCT
>JBEDEF010000164.1:0-4356 GCA_041175845.1 Verrucomicrobiota bacterium | reverse complement strand
TTCAGGCCGCGCGCCTTCGCCTGCTGGTAGAACTCAATCGCGCCGTACAGGTTGCCGTGGTCGGTCAGCGCCATCGCTCCCATCCCCATCTCGGCCGCCCGTTCCACCAGGCGGTCGATGCGGCAGCAGCCATCCAGCAGACTGTAGTCGGTGTGGACGTGGAGGTGGACGAACTTCGGATCGGCGGCGGGCACGCGCGGGCTGAGCGAAGCCGGTGCGCGCGGCCGGGCAAGAACCGAAACGTCCGGCCGGGTTTGCGCTCGCCACGCCGAGGGAGGTGGACACGCTCACTGCACCCCTGCGCGTCGTCGTTCGGCGCGTTTCCCCCGATGAGCTCCTCCGCCGCAGCCCCGCTCCCCGACCGCCTGCAGTCACTCGATGCCTACCGCGGCCTGATCATGATCTCGCTGGCGTGCAACGGCTTCGGCCTCGCCTCGACGGCGCGCAATCACCTCAAGGCCGATCCTGATTCCGGTTTCTGGCGCGTCGTCCTGCATCAATTCGAGCACGCCGAGTGGCGGGGTGGCGGCTACTGGGACCTCATTCAGCCCTCCTTCATGTTCATGGTGGGCGTCTCGATGGCGTACTCCTACGTGCGGCGTCAGCGCGAGGGCCAGGCGTGGGGGCGGATGTTCGGGCACGCCTGCTGGCGGGCCCTGGCGCTGGCAGGACTCGGAATTTTCCTGATCTCCAACGGCCGCAACGGGACGGAATGGTCGCTGATGAATGTCCTCACGCAGATCGGCCTCGGCTACCCCTTGCTGTTCCTGTTGTGGGGGCGCTCGGCGCGGTTCCAGGCGGCGACCGTGGCGGCGATTTTACTCGGAACTTGGGCGCTTTACACCATGTACCCGGCGCCGGGCATCTCTTCGACGGCGGGGGCGCCTCAGGTGGGAGTCACCGCGGCGTGGGCGCAGCAGCACCTCGCGGGAGTGGGAGCGGCGTGGCACAAGAATGCGAACGTGGGGCATGCGATCGACACGTGGCTGCTGAATCTACTACCGCGCACCGAGCCGTTCGCCTTCAACGGGGGCGGCTACCAGACGATCAACTTCCTGCCTTCACTAGCGACCATGCTGCTGGGCCTGATGGCGGGGGAACTGCTGCGGTCGGGCCGGGCGGCGCAGGACAAGGTCCGCTGGCTTTTACTGGCGGGCGTGGCGGGCCTAGTGCTCGGCCTGCTTGGGGCCGCGTTGGGCTGCCCGCTGGTGAAGCGGATCTGGACGCCGAGCTGGGCCCTGTGGTCAACCGGTTGGTGCGCGCTGATTCTCGGAGCTCTCTATTGGGCGGTGGATGTGCGCCAGTGGCGCGGATGGAGTTTTCCTTTGGTGATTGTCGGGATGAATTCCCTGGCGATTTACGTGATGGGGATGCTCCTGCGCCCGTGGACGGCGAAGACGTTCCAGACGCACCTAGGGGCGGACGTCTTCAAGGTGCTGGGCGCGGATAACGCCCCCTTCATTCAGGCGACAGCGGTCGGCCTGGTCTTTTGGCTGGCCTGCTGGTGGCTCCACCGACGCCGGATCTTCCTGCGGCTTTGATGGAGGGAGGTCGCCCCGCTCGGCTCAGATTTCCCCGAGGCGGATGCAGGCGGCCTCGCGGGCTGAGCCCGCCGCCACAAGCGGGGGCACCGCCTCGCGACAGCGCGCCACGGCGTAGGTGCAGCGCGGATGGAAGGAGCAGCCCACCGGTGGATTGATCGGCGAAGGCGGATCTCCGGGGAGGACGATCCGCTGCCGCGTCCGCTCCACGTCGGGATCCGGCACCGGGATCGCGCTCACCAACGCTCGCGTATAAGGATGCTGCGGGCGCTCCATCACGTCCGCGGCATTCCCGAGCTCTACGATGCGGCCCAGGTACATCACGGCGATGCGGTCCGAGATGTGCTTCACGACCGAGAGGTCGTGGGCGATAAAGATCAGTGTAAGGTTCATCTCCCGGCACAGGCCGGCGAGCAGGTTCAGAATCTGCGCCTGGATAGACACATCGAGGGCCGAGACCGGCTCGTCGGCGACCACGATGCGCGGCTCCAGCGCGAGGGCCCGCGCGATGGCGATTCGCTGCCGCTGGCCGCCGGAAAACTCGTGCGGATACTTGCGCAGAAAACGTGGGGCGAGACCCACCCGTTCCATCAACCGGTGCACGCGCGCGGGGATCTCCTCCGCCGGGCAGACGCGGTGGACCCGGAGTGGTTCCGCCAAGGTGTCGAACACGGTCATGCGCGGGTTCAGCGACGCATAGGGGTCCTGAAAAATCATCTGCAGTTCGCGCCGCGCCGCCCGCACCTCGGCGGCACCCGCCGCAGTCAGGTTGCGCCCACCCAGCAGCACCGTCCCCGCGGTTGTGGGAAGCAGCTGCAAGATCGTGCGCGCGAGGGTGGACTTACCGCAGCCAGATTCGCCGACGAGGCCGAGGACCTCGCCGCGCCGCACGCTCAGCGAAACGCCGTCGACGGCCTTCACGGTACCCGCGTCACGCCGGAAGATCAGTCCGCGATGCAGCGGGAAGTGGGTCTTGACGTCGCGAAGCTCGAGGATCGGAGCGGACATCGGGTGGGAGCGGTTAGAGTTCACCGGCGTGCGCGCGCAGGCAGGCGTGCCGGTGTCCGGGGCCTGCCTCGCGCAACTCCGGGCGCTCGCCGCGGCAGCCCTCCACTGCGTAGTCGCAGCGAGGCGCGAATGCGCAGCCGGCGACGGGGCGAGAAAGATCGGGCGGCAGGCCCGGGATGGTGTAGAGGGTTGAGCCCTTGGGCTGCAGCGCGGGAATCGAGCGCTGTAGGGCGCGGGTGTACGGGTGTCGCGGCGCGTGGAAGAGAGTGCGCGTGTCGCCCGTCTCCACGATGCGCCCGGCGTACATTACTTGCACGCGATCGCACAGGCCGGAGACCACGCCGAGATCGTGGGTGATGAAGATCACCGCCATCCCCAGCTCCCGTTGCATCTTCCTGATTAGTTCGAGGATCTGCGCCTGTACGGTCACGTCGAGGGCGGTGGTCGGCTCGTCAGCGATGAGGAGCTCCGGACGGGTGATGAGGGCCATCGCGATCATCACGCGCTGACGCATTCCGCCGGAAAACTCGTGGGGGTAAAGATCAAGTCGGCGCGCGGCATCGTTGATACCGACTGCCTCCAGCATGGCCAGGCCGCGGCGGCGGGCCTCCTCGCGCGGCAGCTGCTCGTGGATGAGCAGCGGCTCGATCAGCTGCTCGCCGATCCGCAGGTAGGGATTCAGCGACGTCATCGGATCCTGGAAGATCATCGCGATGCGCTTGCCCCGCAGGGCCCGCGCCTCCGCCGGCCGGCAGCGCAGCAGGTCCGTCCCCGCAAATACCGCGCGACCGCCCTCGATCCGACCCGGCGGCTGGGGGATGAGACCCAAAATAGAGTAGCAGGTAACCGATTTGCCGGACCCCGACTCGCCGACGATGCCGAGCGTCTCGCCCCGCTCGAGGCTGAAGCTCACCCCGTCAACGGCCCGGGTCACCCCGGTGCGGGTGTGGAAGCTGGTCCGGAGATCGGTGACTTCGAGGAGCGGCACAGGGGGAGGGCCTAGACGGGAACTAGGCGGGGGAAATAGGCAACATCTCCCGGACGGCCGTCGCGACGGTGGCGGGCGTGAGCGCGGCCAGGTCGCCACCGCCGTGCGGCGGGCAATCCGGGGGTTGCAGGATGCGGTGGGGGGCGGCGAACACCGGACCGGTGCGGCGGGGGTTAGTTGGGCCGAAGACCACGACGACTGGTACGCCGAGCGCATTGGCGAGGTGCATGCCGCCGGTGTCATTGGTCACGAGCAGGCGACAGGCGCTAAGTGCGGCAGCGAGGCCGGGAAGGTCGGTCTCGCCGGCCCGGTTCCGCACCCGTTCCGCGGACCAGCCGGCGGCCACGGCTGTGGCAAGCGGGCGGTCCCCCGGGGTCCCGAAGAGTTCGAACCGATGCTCAGGGAAGGCCTCGATGAGGGAGCGCCAGTGCGGGACGGGCCAGCGTTTCGCGGGAAAGTTCTCCGATCCGACAATCAGCCCGAGGGGTGCCTTGAGCCCCGGCGCCGCCCGGTTGGCCAACGGGCTCAGGTCGGGGGACTCGGTGAGGCCGAAATGGGCTAGAAAAGTGGTCCAGAGCTCAAGCTGATGGCGGCACGCTTCGTCCCAATCGGCCGGCACGCGAAAGCGATGTGACAGGAAGGGGCGGGGCCTCCCTTCCCTGACGAGGCCGAAGCGCTGTCGGGCGCCGGCGCACCAGGCTTCGAGGTCGCCGCGCAGGGACTGCGTGAAGAGCAGCCAGACGTCTGGATGCTCCGCGGCCATTCGCCGGAACGCGCCGAAGTATCCGGGGCCCCGCGCGGGCAGCGGCACGAAACGAT
>JBEDEF010000163.1:0-5256 GCA_041175845.1 Verrucomicrobiota bacterium | reverse complement strand
CGTTTCCCCCGCATCGGTGCGGGCCCGCTCCCGGGTCCGTCGGCGGTGAACCCCGCCACGAAACCAAATCCAGTCCAATCCTCATCCCACCACGCATATGGCCTCCAAAGAAGTGCTCCTCGTCAAACCCGTCGAAGGTCTCGGCGGCGAAGGCGACCAAGTTAAAGTCCGCGCCGGCTACGCCCGCAATTATCTGCTGCCCCGCAAGATCGCGGTTTCGCTGACCACCGCCAACCGCAAGCAGGTCGACGCCCTCAAGAAGCGGCGGGCCGAGCGTGAGCAAGCCGAGCTTTCCGGCGCTCAGGAGCTTGCGCGCAAGCTGGAGAAGACGTCGCTGGCCTTCGTGGTCAAGACGGGGGAAGGCGGCCGGATGTTTGGCGCCATCACCGCGCAGGATGTCCAGGAAAAGCTGGCCGCCGCCGGCTTTAACCTCGACCGCAAGAAGGTTCACCTGTTCACGCCGGTCAAGACCCTCGGCAAGCATGCCGTGAAAATCCGCCTGCACGCGGACATATCGGTGGACGTGTCTTTCGACGTGGTTTCCGAGAATCCGATCGAGCCGGCGAGCCCCGCGCCCACCGCGCCCGCCGCAGAGAAGTCGGAGAAGCGCTCCGAACGCCGCCGCAAGGAGGGCGCGGAGTAATCCCCCGGTCGCTCGGGCATTCACGGCCGCGTCCACCCTAGGAGGACGCGGCCTTCGTCTTGCCGTGAGCGGAATGTGAGCAAGGAGAGTTTGCCGTGGCGCCCCGGGCCCGCTTTCTCCCGCGCTGCTCGCCCGATGCCTCTTAGCGAGAACTCCCCGTCCAATCGGCCGGCGCCCACCGGCCGCACGCTGCCGCACAGTCTGGAGGCAGAGGAGCACTTGCTCTCCTGCTGTCTGCTGGACGGTGCGGACATCGTTGCTCGCTGCTTGGAGGCCAAGATTGAGGGCCGGTCGTTCTACGATCCCAAGCACGGGGTGATCTTCGATTGCTTGCTGGACCTGTATAACCGCCAGATGCCGATCGATGTCGCGGTTGTCTCCGAGGAGCTCAAGACGGCCCGAAAGCTCGACCAGATCGGCGGCTATGCCTTCCTGACCCAAGTCAGCAGCCGCATTCCCACCACAGCTCAGGCGCAGTACTTTATCGAGAAGGTGCGAGAGCAATCGCTCTTGCGCGACCTGATCCGCTCCGCCACCGGGGCGATCGAGGACTGCTACGGTTTCACCGGGGGGATCGAGGAGTTCGTCGATCAGGTGGAGCAGAAGCTTTTCAGCGTCACCCAGAGCAGGGTCAGCGAGAGCGCCAAGCAGATGCGCGAGCCCACCCGAGAGGCGATGAACGTCATCACCCGGATGATGATGAAAAAGGGAGAGCTGACCGGCGTCTCCTCCGGCTTCAAGGACCTCGATGCGCTCCTGTGGGGCTTCCAGCGCAACGACATGATCGTCCTCGCGGCCCGACCTTCGATGGGGAAGACGTCCCTCGCGCTCAACTTCGCCGAGGCTGCCGCGATGCCGCGTAAGGCCGGGCAGGTGGCCTCTCCGGTCCTGGTCTTCTCCCTCGAAATGGGTGCGTCCCAGCTCGCCCTGCGCATGCTTTGCTCGCGGGCGCGGGTGAATATGAAGCTGCTGCGAGACGGGCTTCTGTCCAAAAATGGCGACGAGCAGAATCGCCTGGTGGCCGCGGCGGACGAGTTCTCCAAGGCCCCCATCTTTATCGACGACTCCAGCGCTCTCTCCATCATGCAGTTACGGGCCAAAGCGCGGCGTCTGCACGCCCGTACGCCCCTCGGATTCATCGTCGTTGACTACCTGCAACTCTTGAGTCCGACCGACCCCAAGGTGCCTCGCGAGCAGCAGGTCGCTGAGGCTTCGCGCGGATTAAAGGCGCTGGCGAAGGAACTTGAGGTGCCCGTCTTGGTTCTATCTCAGCTCAACCGTGCCTCCGAAAAGGATAACCGCACCCCCAAGCTCTCTGACCTTCGCGAATCTGGCTCGATCGAGCAGGACGCCGACGTCGTGCTGATGCTTGCCCGACCCAAGGATGCGGACGAGAAATTCCAGGTGGCAGCCGATTCGGCCGAGTTAATCGTTGCAAAGCAGCGAAATGGGCCGGTAGGAGAACTGAAGCTTACGTTCCTGAGGGACATCACACGCTTTGAAAACTTCCACCAGTAACCCCTTCAGCGGGTTCCTTCGCGGTTTTATCCCTTTGCTGCTCTGCTTCTTGGCTGGGTTTTCCCCGGCCGCGGCTCAGTTGGCCGCACCGCCGACCCAGCGTCAGCTTCAAGCCCCTGCGTTCAAGGTCGGGACCCTCGCGATCAAGTTCGTCGGCACGGCCAACGTGAATGAGCAGGTGGTGCGCGCCAACATGCAGATCCGGGAGGGCGGTGAGTTCGATGAGGTCATCCTCGACCGCGATATCCGCTCCCTCTACCGCACCGGCCTGTTCGAGTTCATCGAGGTCAAGCAGGAGCAGGTGGATGCCCAGACCTTCAACCTGGTCGTCGAGGTCACCCCCAAGTTCCGCGTCCTCGCCGTCCGCTTCGAGGGCAACGTCAAGATGAAGTCCACCCGCCTCGAGAAGGAGGTGAAGGTCAAACCGAACCAAGCCCTCGACGAGCGTCAGATCAAGGAGGACGCCGAAAAGCTCCGGGAGTACTACCAGAAGGCGGGCTACAACCAAGTCTCGATCAACTATGCCGTCGAGCGCGACCGCGTGGGCGGCTTCGGCACCGTCATCTTCAAGGTTAAGGAGGGCGAGAAGGTCAAAATCGCGGAAATCAAGTTCGTGGGCAACAAGTCCGTGACCACCCGCAAGCTGCGCGGCGCGATGGAGACCAAGAAGTGGTGGATCTTCTCCTGGCTGACCGGCTCCGGCCGCTTCAAGGACGACCAGTTCGAGGACGACCTGGACAAACTGCGGGACCTGTACCGGGAACTCGGCTTCCTCGACGTCGAAATCCCCCAGGACAAGGTCCAGTTCAACTACCCGGGCGGGGAGCGGCTGGAACTCGTGGTCCAGATCAACGAGGGTCGTCAGTACCGCGTCGGCGAGGTGACATTCACCGGCAACAAACTTTTCAATTCCGCCCTGCTCAAGCGGGTGGTGCGCCAAAAGACCGGGGTGGTGTTCGTACCCTCCAAGCTGGACAAGGATGTCGAGCGCCTCGACGACTTTTACGGCAAGGATGGCTATCTGGACACCCGGGTGCGCCTCAACCGGAAGCCGAATGTCACAACCGGCGCGATCGACGTGGAATATGTCGTCAACGAGGGCGAGAAGTTCAGCGTCGAATCGATCGTCATCGAGGGTAATACCAAGACCAAGAGCACGGTCATCCTGCGCGAGCTGGTCCTCGGGCCCGGCGACGTCTTCAGCACCGTACTGATGAAGATCAGCCAGCTTCGGCTGGAAAACACGCGTTTCTTTGAAAACGTGACGGTCAACCATCAGGAGACCAACATCCCCGGTCGCCGGAACATGCGTATCGCGCTGCAGGAGGGACGCACGGGCAACCTAACCTTCGGTGCAGGTTTTTCCTCGTTGGAACGGGCGACGCTTTTCGCCGAGGTTTCGCAGGCCAATTTCGACCTCTTCAACCGGCGCTCCTTTTTTCAGGGTGACGGACAGAAGTTTCGCCTGCGGATGCAACTCGGTTCACTTTCCAGCGAAGTCGTGCTCTCATTCGAGGAGCCCTGGCTGTTCCAGCGCCAGCTAGGCTTGGGCTTCAGCGTCTTCCGTACCAGCTCGGAGTACAACAGCACGTTCTACAGCCAGATCCAGACCGGCTTTGAGGTCTACCTGCGCAAGCATCTGTTCGAGCTCTGGAACGGTCGCCTCTCCTATACCTACGAGATCTTCGATATTCAGGACATCTCCCCCAGCGCCTCCGCGATCATCCGGGCCCTCGAGGGCGCCAATGCTTCATCCAGCATCGGCTTGCAGCTTGAGCGCGACACGCGCGACAAGATCATCAACACCACGGCTGGCAATCGCGTCGAAATCAATGCCCGTTTCGCTGGCGGGCCTCTTGGTGGGAGCAAGATCAATAACAATTACAGCATCGAGTTCCGTGGCTCCCAGTTTTTCCCGGTCTTCGAGACCCAGACTCAGGTACTTAGTCTCATCGCCCGCGGCGGCGTCGTTCAGAACTTTGGCGATTCGAACGACGTTCCCTACTACAACAAATGGTACCTCGGCGGCCCCACAACTCTGCGTGGCTTCGAGTTCCGCGAGGTTTCCCCGCGCGATCAGTTCAATGAGCCCATCGGCGGTAAGACCTACGGCTTCTTCAGCGCGGAATATTCCCTCGATATCGTCAGTCCGATCCGGTTCGCGCTCTTCTATGACGCTGGATTCGTCAACCGAGGGGCTTACGATTTCAACGTTGCCCGCTACCATGATAACTTCGGCTTCGGACTGCGCCTCTTCGTGGCCGGCGCCCCGCTCAGCCTCGACTTCGGCATTCCCATCACCGGGGACGAGCTGAGCAAGAAGGGCAACCAGTTCAATTTTTCCTTTGGCACCCGGTTCTGATTGTGTTCGCGTCTCCCTTTAGCTCCCACCTTAACCCATGAAGCACTCCCTGAAGTTCCTCACCGCAGTGGCGGTCCTCGCTCTGGCGGCCGTACCAGCCTTCGCCCAGCCGGCCGTAAAGATCGCCGTGGTCGATATGGCGAAGCTGTACGACACCCACTACAAAACGGTCGAGCAGAACGCCAAGATCCAAGCCGATGACCAGAAGGCCCAGGAAGAAGTTGAGCGGATGAACAAGGAGGGCAATGCCCTAGTCGAGGAGTACAAGAACCTCTCCGAGCAGGCTAACAGCCCCGCGCTTTCCGCTGAGGCCAAGTCGAAGGCCCAGAACGAGGCTCAGAAGAAGCTGGAGCAGATCCAGAATAAGCAGCGCGAAGTCCAGACCTTCATCCAGAATACCCGCAACTCTCTCGGCCAGCGACTGAACACCTTCCGCGGTATGATGCTTGAGGAGATTGCGAAGGTTGCTTCCGAGCTGGCAAAAAAGCGGGGAGCCACCCTGCTGCTCGACAAGGCCGGTCCCACTGCCATCGGCATCTCCAACATCATTTACGCCGACGCCGCTTACGATCTCACCGATGAGGTGGCCAAGGAGGTCAACAAGGACAAGCCGGTGGGGGCCCCCAGCGGCTTGTCCTTGTTGACCTCCTTGGCCACCTCATCGGTGAGATCGTAAGCGGCGTCGGCGTAAATGATGTTGGAGATGCCGATGGCAGTGGGACCGGCCTTGTCG
>JBEDEF010000162.1:0-5589 GCA_041175845.1 Verrucomicrobiota bacterium | reverse complement strand
ACCCTGGTGCACGGCGGCGGCGCGGAGAGTGGCCAGCACGGCACAACAGATGAGGAACCCGGGGAGAAGTCGCAGGGCAAGGGTACGCATGGCGAAAGAGTGGGACGAAGTCCGGATCGGGTCCAGCCGACTCGCCCGATGGACTACACCGTGGATTGCCAACTTCGGACGAGTCGCTTTCGTGAAGAGCATGGAGCGAACCGCTGTTCCTCGGAGCCGCCACTGGCGCCTCCTCCTCGCCCTTGGTCTCGCCGGGCTCACCGGTTGTGGGGAGAATCCCGCGGATCAAGCTCGCCGAGCGCGGGAGGCGGAACTGCTGGCGGCCGAGGCGGCCTTCGCGATCAATCTCCGCGATTGGCCGCGGGCGGAACAGACCCTGGCAAGAGCCACGCAGCTCGATCCCGGCCGCGCGGACCTCTGGCGGAACCTTGGCTCGATCCTCGTCCGCGTCGGTCGAACCACGGAGGCGCGCGCGGCCTATTTGAAAGCGCTGCGCGGCTTCGAGCGGGCGAGCGACAGCGCTGCGGCGAAGTCCGATCCGGTTCCGACCCTGGAGCAGATTCACGTGCTGGCCCTTCTGGGCCGGATCCCGGAGGCGCAGTCCCTCGCTGCTGAGCTGCCGCGCCGCTTTGCCGGCCATCCCCGAGTCCGGTCCTTCATCGAGGCCGGCGGCGTTGAGCAACTGACCTCGGATCCTGCCTTCCGGGAAATCGCCCTTGCGGTGGCGGGACGATGACGCCCGACGAGTTCCGGCGCCGGGGTCACGAGCTGATCGAACGCATCGCCGCGTATCGCGAGGGCCTGGCAGCGCGCCCGGTGCGGAGTCCGATGACCCCAGGTGCGCTCCGCGCGCGACTCCCCGCAAACCCGCCCGCGTTGCCCGAGCCCTTTGAGGCGATTTGGCGCGACGTCGACGAGCTCATCTTGCCGGGGCTCTCTCACTGGCAGCACCCGCGCTTCTGCGGTTACTTTCCCGCCAACGCGGAGCTGGCCTCGGTACTCGGCGACCTCGCCAGCAGTGGCTTCGGGGTAATCGGTCTCTCGTGGCAAGCCAGCCCGGCTCTCACCGAATTGGAGGAACAGGTAACTGATTGGTTGCGGCAGATGCTGGGTTTGGCCGCGGGCTGGAGCGGCGTGCTCCAAGACACCGCTTCGACCAGCACTCTGATCGCGTTGCTCTGCGCGCGCGAACGAGCTGGCGGGTTCCCGGCCGACGGGCCGGGGATGCAGGGGAAGGCGGCTCCGCTCGTCGTTTACCATTCGGAACAGGCGCACAGTTCGGTCGTAAAGGCTGCCCTCTTGGCCGGTTTTGGCCGGGACTACCTGCGTGCCATTCCGGTCGATGCCGACCATGCCCTCCGCTCGGACGCACTCGCGGCGGAAATCGCGCGGGATCGCGCCGCAGGCCGGATTCCCTGCGCGGTCGTGGCGACCACCGGGACCACCACGACGACGGCCCTCGACCCGGTCGCGGAGATTGCGGCCCTCTGCGCGCGCGAGGGGGCGTGGCTCCACGTTGATGCCGCCATGGCCGGGGCGGCGATGATTTTGCCCGAGTGCCGCTGGATGTGGCGGGGGGTGGAAGGGGCCGACTCGATCGTCGTGAACGCCCACAAGTGGCTCGGCGCCGTCTTCGACTGTTCCGTCTACTTCGTTCGAGACCCCGCCCTGCTCGTGCGGGTAATGAGCACGAGCCCGAGCTACTTGCGCACGGCGGTGGACAGCGAGGTGCGCAACCTGCGCGACTGGGGTATTCCGCTCGGCCGCCGGTTCCGAGCGCTCAAGCTTTGGTTTCTGCTGCGGGAGCAGGGCGTGAACGGTCTGCAGCGCCGCCTGCGTCGCGATCTGACGCTGGCGCGGGATTTGGTCGCGGAGGTCGCCGCGGCCCGCGCCGCCGGCTGGCGTCTGGTGGCGCCCGCGCCCTTGCAGACGGTCTGTGTCCGTCACGAGCCTCCGGGCATGGCCGGCGAGGCCCTTGACGTGCACACGCTGGCCTGGGTGGAACGAGTCAATGCCTCGGGTGTCGCCTACCTCACCCCGGCGCTGCTCGGGGGACGCTGGATGGTGCGCGTCTCGCTCGGCGCCCTGGACACGGGGCAGGAGGACGTGCGGGCGGTCTGGGCGGCGATGCGGGCCGCCGCCGAGGGGAGCTCGCCGCCGGTGCTCAGGTGAGCAGGTCGTGGAGCACCCGTGCCGGCTCGACGCCCGTCAGCCGCGCATCGAGGCCTTGGAAGCGGACGCTGAACGTCTCGTGGCGAATGCCCAGCAGATGCAGCATCGTTGCATGCAGGTCGTGCACGGTGCAGACCCGGTCCACCGCGGCGTAGCCCAGTTCGTCGGTTGCGCCGTAGACAAGCCCGGGGCGGACGCCGCCGCCCGCCAGCCACATCGACATCGCCCGGTTGTGGTGATCCCGACCGGTGGTGCCCTTGTTGCCCTGCGCCATCGGGGTGCGGCCAAACTCGCCGGTCCAGACGACCAGCGTATCATCGAGCATTCCCCGCTGGCGCAGATCGCGGACCAGCGCCGCGGAGGCCTGGTCGGTTTCTCGCGCCCGCAGGGGAAGTTCCTCCCGGAGCTGGCTGTGGTGGTCCCAGTCGCGGTGGTAGAGTTGAATGAAGCGCACGCCGCGCTCCGCGAGCCGGCGGGCAAGCAGGCAGTTGGCCGCGAACGATCCGTCCCCGGGGGTGCAACCGTAGAGCGCGAGGGTCCGCGCGTCCTCGCCGCGCAGATCCAGCAGGTCGGGCACGCTGGCCTGCAGCCGAAAAGCCAGCTCGTACTGGGCAATGCGGGTCGCCAGCTCGGGGTCGGGGATGCGCGCGCCGTGGAGCCGATTCAGCGCGTTGATCGCGGTGACATCTGCGGCCTGCCGCGCCCGGTCCACGCCGGGCGGGTTGCCGAGGTAGTGGACCGGCTCCGCGCCCCCGTGGAACTGCACGCCCTGGAAGCGTCCGGGGAGGAAGCCGCTGCTCCACTGGCGCGAGGCCACCGGCTGCGGTGACCGACCCGGTCCGGTAGAGATCATCACCACGAAGCCGGGGAGGTCGGTCGCGTCGCTGCCGAGCCCGTAGTTGATCCACGCGCCCATACTCGGGCGCCCGGCGATTTGCGACCCGGTGTTCATAAACATGTGCGCCGGGTCGTGGTTGATCGCCTCGGTAGTCATCGAACGCACCAAACAGATTTCGTCGACGATCGAGCCGAGATGCGGAAAGAGAGAGCAGATCTCGGTGCCGTTGCGGCCGAATCGCGCGAAGGGAAATTGCGGCGCATGACAGAACAGTTGCTGGCCCTGCAGCTGCGCCAGCTGCTGCCCCCGGGTGAAACTCTCCGGCATCGGTTCGCCGTGCATCGCCGCGAGCCGCGGCTTCGGATCAAAGGTCTCCAGCTGCGATGGGCCGCCCGCCATGGTCAGCCAGATCACCCGGCGGACCCGCTGTGGTAGGGGTAACGGGTCGACGGCGCCGCGGGCCGGCGCGGCGCGGAGGGCAGCACCGTGAAGCAGCGTTGCTAGGGCGACGCCGCCTACGCCCTGAGCGGAGCGGCCGAGGAAGGCGCGCCGGGTGAGGTCGGCGTGGTTCAGATAGGACATCGGGTCAGGAGCGGGTGATGAACTCGTGGAGATTCAACAGGACGCGCGCGAGGTGCGTCCAGGCGGCTAACTCCGCCGGGTCCTGATCCTCGGGCGAAGGCAGCTGGCCCGTGGCAAGGAGAGCTCGGGCGGCCGCGGGGTCGCGGCGGTAGTCCTCCGCGTGCCGCGTCAGTAGCCGCTCCGCCTCGGCCTGCTCCGCGGGCGCCGGCGCGCGCTGGAGGGCCAGTTGCCATGCCCGGTCGATTCGCTCCGCCGTGCCGGGTGGTCCGGCGAGCACGCGCAGGGCGAGGCCGCGCGCCGCCTCCACGTAGGTCGGGTCGTTGAGCAGCACAAGCGCCTGCTGGGGCACGTTCGAGCGCGTCCGGCCCGCGACGCACTCCTCCCGCGGGGGCGCGTCAAAGGCCAGCAGGCTCGGGTGCAGGAAGGTGCGCTGCCACCAGACATACAGGCCGCGCCGGTACTGCGCTTCGCCCACGTCGGGCGTGTAGTCGCGGGGCGGGAAGTTGAGGTTCGCCCAGTAGCCTGCGGGCTGGTACGGTTTCACTGGAGGTCCGCCCACGCGGAGCGCCAGTAATCCGCCGGCCGCCAAGGCGTGGTCACGGATCAGTTCTGCTTCGAGACGGAAGGACCCTTGGCGTGCGAGGGCACGGTTTTCGGGGTCCGCCGCGAGGAGCGCGGGTTCGGCCGCCGAGGAGCGACGGTAAGCCTGGCTTAACACGATGGTGCGAATCACGTGCCGAAGATCCCAGCCGGTGGCCATGAACTCGGCCGCGAGCCAGTCGAGCAGCGGCTGCTGCGGCGGCAATTCGCCTTGGCTGCCGAGGTCCTCCGGATGACGGCTGAGCGCCAGTCCGAAGAATTGCGCCCAGAGGCGGTTGACGACGGCGCGAGCGGTGAGCGGATTTTCGGCTGAAACGAGCCAGCGGGCCAGATCGAGGCGATCCGGGGTTCGCCCGCCGAAATCCGGTCCGGGCAGGAACCCCGGCAGTGCCGCGGTGACGACCTCTCCGGAATCGTCCATCCAGTTGCCGCGAGGCTGGAGCCGGACCACCCGAGCGGGACGGATGGAGACGCTGACCAGACTCTTGGGCAGGGAATCGTGATAGGTCTGGCGGGCGGCGGTCGCGGCGGCGAGAGCGGCCCGTTCCGGTGCACCGAGGGTGGACAGGCTCCGGTGGTGGTCGCGTACGAGGGTCCGTTCACGCTCGGTGCGCTGCGCGGGCGCCTTGGCGAGCGCGACTTGAATTGCGCGCCGGTTGCGGTCCGCGACAGCTCCGGTGCCTCCGGACGCGAGCGCGGCCCCCGCGGCGGTTTCCCAGGCAGGCTGGGCGGCGTCGATGCTCGGCAGCACGCGTTCGAAGTCGGCGCGCGCCGTATTTTCCGCCGTTTGCAGTGCGGCTAGTCGCGCCTGCTGGGCGGCGTCGAGCACGAGCATTCCCTCCTCGCGGCGTCCGATCGCGGGTTCGCGGACGTCCGCGAAAAAGGCCCCTAGGGCATAGAAGTCCCGCATCGTCCAGGGGTCGAATTTGTGGTCGTGGCACTGGGCGCAGCCGGTGGTCTGGCCGAGCCATGCGGTGCCAATCGCGCGCACGCGGTCCGCGAGCATTCGGGACTCGTAGTCCTTCGGCTGGGCGCCGCCTTCCTCGGTGGAGAGAAGCAGGCGGTTGAAGCCCGAGCCCACGCGGGTTTCGTCGCTGGCATCCGGCAACAAGTCGCCGGCGATCTGCTCGAGCGTGAAGCGGTCGAAGCGCTGGTTGCGATTAAAGCTACGGACGACCCAGTCGCGGTAGGGCCAAACGTTACGCGGGTTGTCGCTGTGGTAGCCGATCGTGTCGGCGTAGCGCACGGCATCGAGCCAGCCGAGGGCGAGTCGTTCGCCGTGGTGGGGGCTGGCAAGCAAGCGTTCCACCAGCGCGGCGTAGGCGTCTGCGGCCGGATCAGCGACGAAGGCCGCGACTTCGGCGGGGGAAGGGGGCAGGCCCGTAAGGTCGGCGTAG
>JBEDEF010000161.1:0-7550 GCA_041175845.1 Verrucomicrobiota bacterium | reverse complement strand
ATGTCACTGGCGTTGTCCTTGATGCGGATCTTCTTCTGGCCCTGGGTGTCCTTGCCGACGAAGTCGATGCTGGCGGCCACGAGGATGGGCAGGTGCTTGCGGATGTCCTTGCTCTCACCCTCGCTGGTGATGTCGAGGGTCCAGACCTCCACCGGGGGCTGCCCCTCGGTCGCTTCCTTGTTCTCGCGGGCGGTGAGCCGGAGGTACTTCTCATAAACCACCACGGTCACCAGGTATTCCCGGAATCCGGCGAATTCCGTCGTCGGCGGGTCCTGCACCGTGATGGTCTGGTAAACGGGTCGGCCTTGGGAATCCGTGCCGACCTGCACGCGCTCGGTGCGGATCTGTCCTGGGAGGGTGATGTAGACGGGTTCGGAGACTGTCTCGCGGCGCACCTGCGGCGGGCCCACCCCGTAGTCGAGGTCGATCACCATGTCGGCCTTCACGTTCGCGGGGGCCTCGAAGAGCCCGCGGCCGGAGAGGCCGGTCTTGACCAGATTCGCGGCCTCCTTGTAGCGCAGCGAGTCGTCCGCCACCAACGGGTTCTTGTTGCGGATCTCGTAGGAGATCGCGTTCTCCGCCTTCGGTTTGGCGATCGAGTCGACCTTCAGCTCGTAAGTCGTGGCGCAACCGGTGACGAGCAGGGCGAACAGCAAGAGCAGAAAAGCGGCAGGACCGGGGCCCGACCGGTGGAGGGCAGGGGACTGCGCGGCGGCGTTCATCGGGACGGGGGGACCGTAATGGGGTCCGTCCCGCGCGCAACTCGAACCGGCCTGGGAGGGCGCCTCAGCGGCCGCGCTTGGTCTCGCGCTGGGCGCGGAGGACGACGCGGAACATCTGGATGCAGAGCCAGAACACCCCCGTCATGCAGGCGGAGGTCAGGGCGGACCAGAGCATGATCATCGCCTTGTCATTCGAGGGCACGTGGGGCGAGACCACGCCGTACAGGAAGGCGAAGCAGCCGAGTGACAGCACGGCATCGACGGCGAGACTCCCGGGAGTGGTAAACTTCTGTTCCTGCGAATCCTGCTGGGCCATCCCCGGACGGTGAAGGGCCGCGCGCCGGGTTGTCCACGGAAAATTCCACCCCGACGGGGAAAGGGTCGGGCCACGCCGGGGGATGCCGGCGCCGGTGGTTGTCCCGGGCCGCCCGGCGGCTTCGTTGGCCCGACCCTTCACGGACCACCGTGGGATACCCCGCAGGGTCCTGACGACCCCGGGTTATCCCCGGAATTCGGGCTTGTCGGGCAGGCCGGGGTTGCGTTCGCCCGCCGCTTGGGTACCGCTGAACGCTCGTTCTGCATGCAGCCCTCCCGCATTGTCATCACCGGCGTTGGTCTGACCGCCCCGAACGGCAACTCTCTGGCGGAATTCCGCCAGAACCTGCTGACGGGCGTGGCCGGCATTGAGCGGATCGAGGTTCGGTACATGGGCAGCCAACTGGCCGGGGTCTGCCATTACGACCCCCTGCGGTACCAGAAGAAGAAGGAGCTCCGTGTCGGCACCCGCGCCGGCAGCATTTCAATTTACTGCGCCCGGGAGGCCTTGGCGGATGCAGGGGTGAATCTGGACGCTCTGCCAAAGGATCGCGTTGGGATCTACATCGGCTGCACCGAGCACGGCAACGTCGAGACGGAGAACGAGGTCTACAACATCTCCAAGTTCAACTACGACACCAAGTTTTGGTCCCACTACCACAATCCTCGGACGGTCGCGAATAACCCTGCCGGGGAAACCTCCTTGAACCTAGGCGTGACGGGCCCCTGTTACACGATCGGGGCGGCCTGCGCCGCCGGCAACATGGGGCTCATTCACGCCACGCAGATGCTGCGCCTGGGCGAAGTGGATTTCGCCCTCTGCGGCGGCGTCAGCGAGAGCATCCACACCTTTGGCATTTTCGCGGGCTTCAAGTCCCAGAACGCCCTCGCCACGCACGCCGATCCCGCCCGCGCCTCGCGCCCCTTCGATCGCGCCCGTAATGGCATCGTGATT
This sequence comes from Verrucomicrobiota bacterium, assembly GCA_041175845.1. GTDB lineage: Bacteria > Verrucomicrobiota > Verrucomicrobiia > Opitutales > Opitutaceae > ER46. The sequence continues at coordinate 5,558 of JBEDEF010000161.1, read as the reverse complement.
TCCGAGGGGGGCTGCCTCTACACCTTGGAACGTCTGGAGGACGCGCGCGCGCGTGGCGCCCGCATCTACGCCGAAATCGCCGGTTATCACGTCAACAGCGACGCGAGTGATTACGTGCTGCCGAATCCCCAGCGCCAGTCGGAGTGCGTTCGGGCCGCCCTCGCCCGCGCCGGCCTCGCGCCCGCCGGCATCCACATCGTCAACACCCACGCCACCGCGACTCCGCTCGGCGACATCCAGGAGTGCGAGGCCATCCGGGCGGTCTTCGGCGAAGGCTGCCCCGACACCCACATCAACAATACGAAAAGTTTCATCGGGCACACGATGGGGGCGGCTGGTGCCCTCGAACTCGCCGGCAACCTGCCGAGTTTCGATGACCTCACGGTCCACCCGACCATTAACGTCGACGACCTCGACCCCCAGTGCGCCCTGCCGGGCCTCGTCCTCAACCAGCCCCGCCAGGCGGCCCGGGTCGATACCATCCTGAACAACTCCTTCGGCATGCTGGGGATAAATTCCACGTTGATTGTTCGACGCTTTGTCCCCTAATCCGACGCCTCTGCGCCCATGACCAAAGACGACTGCAAGAAGCTGGTGCTCGACATCATCGCCGACATCGCCCCCGACGAGGACCTGACCAACGTCAAGCCCGAGGTTCGGCTGCGCGACCAGCTCCAGCTCGATAGCATGGACTTCCTCGACATCGTGATGGAGCTGCGCAAACGGCACGGCATTGAGGTCCCGGAGGCGGACTACCTCCAACTCGCCTCGCTCGACAGCTGCGCGGAGTACCTCACGCCGAAGTTCAACGCGTTGCCCGCCAAGGGTTGAGCCGCTGCGTCCCGTTCTCCGTCCGGCCGGGCCTTACGCCCGGCTTTTTGCTGCCCGCCCGCCGATGAATACCCGCTCGCACTACGATGTGGTCATCATTGGCGCGGGGATGGCCGGGCTCGCCGCGGGGATCCGACTAGCCCACTTCGGACGCCAGGTCTGCATCTTCGAGCGCCATAACGCCGTCGGCGGCCTCAACGGCTTTTACAGCCGGGACGGGCGCCGCTACGACGTCGGCCTCCACGCGCTGACGAACTACGTGCCGCCCGGGATTAAGGGCACCCCGCTCACCAAGCTCCTGCGCCAGCTCCGCATCGATCGTGACGAGTTCGCCCTGCGCGGGCAGCTCGGCTCGCGCATTGCCTTCGGTCCCGGGATCGCCGACCTGCGTTTCACCAATGATTTTCAGGTGCTCGAGGCCGAGGTCGCCCGGGCCTTCCCGGCGCAGATCGACGGCTTCCGGGCCCTCGTCGCCGCCGTCCGCGCCCACGACGAGGTTTCCCTGGACGCGGCCCCCGCCTCCGCTCGGGAGGTGGTTCGCCGCCATCTTTCTGATCCTCTGCTGGAGGACATGCTCTTCTGCCCGGTAATGTTTTATGGCAGCCCCACCGAGCGGGACATGGACTTCAGTCAGTTCGTCATCCTCTTCAAGGCCCTCTTTCTCGAGGGCTTCGCGCGCCCGGCGGAGGGAGTCCGGCGCATCCTCCGCGTTCTCCTTGCCAAGTACCGCGAGGCCGGGGGCGAGCGGAGGATGAAGTGCGGGGTGCGCCGCATTGTGCTGCGGGAGGGCCGGGCCGCCGGCGTGGAACTCGACGACGGGGCGGTGATCACCGCTGACCACGTGCTCTCCTCGATCGGCGCCCCGGAGACCGAGGCGCTCCTGGCCGCCGGCGGTCTGCCCGCGCCGCAGCCCACCGCGCCCGGCCGACTCTCGTTCGTCGAAACGATTGCAGTCTTGAACCGCCCCCCCGCGGCCCTCGGTTGGTCCGGCGACACCATCGTGTTCTTCAATGCGGGTCGGCGTTTCGACTACGCGTGCCCGGAGGTCCCCGTTGACGTCCGGAGCGGGGTGATCTGCCTGCCCAACAATTTCGCCTACGAGCCGGGCGAGACCCTCGCCGAGGGCTGGTTCCGGGTGACCTCACTGGCGCGACCGGAGGACTGGGCGGCGTGGCCTGAGCCCGAGTACCGCGCGCAGAAGCAGCAATGGTTTGCGGCGGTGCAGGCTAGCGCGCGCCGGTTCCTGCCCGTGGTACCAGACGCGGAGCTGGCGGCCGCCACGGTGGCGACGGACATGTTCACGCCGCGCACGATCACACGCTTCACCGGGCACCAGCGCGGCGCGGTGTACGGCTCCGGGGTGAAGCATCGCCGGGGCCTCACCGCCGCTCCCAACGTCTACCTCTGTGGCACCGACCAAGGTTTCCTCGGCATCGTCGGTGCGATGTTGAGCGGAATCTCGATGGCCAATCACCATATCCTGCAGCGCGGCTGAGCGGCGCGAATTTCCCAGCCCGAGATTGGCAAGCTGCCGTCGACCACCCACCATCCCTCGCTTCCATGGCTTACGATTGGCTCAAGGGTGTGGCGGACGAATATGACGTGATCGTCATCGGTAGCGGCCTGGGCGGCCTCACCGGGGCGAACGTGCTCGCCAAGGCCGGCCACCGGGTGCTGCTGCTGGAGCACCATTACCAGTACGGGGGCCTGGCGACCTGGTTCACCCGCCGAGGCGGTCACATCTTTGACATTTCCCTGCACGGTTTCCCCAGCGGGATGATCAAGAGCTGCCGCAAGTATTGGACCCGGGAGATCGCCGACGCGATCGTGCCGCTGCGGGACATTCGCTTCGTCAACCCGCAGATGGACGTCCGTACCACGTTCACCCGCGAGGACTACACTCGGGTGCTGGTCGAGAACTTCGGGTTGCCGCGGCCCCAGGTGGAAGCGTTCTACGAGCACCTCCGCGGGATGAATTTCTACGACGATCACCGCGAGACCACGGGGGAGATGTTCGCCCGCTTCTTCCCGGGACGGGACGACGTGCAGCGACTGCTGATGGAGCCCATCGCGTACGCCAACGGCTCCACCACCGAGGACCCCGCGATCACCTACGGGATTGTCTTCTCCAACTTCATGGGCTCCGGCGTGTACACCTTCCAGGGGGGCTCCGACCAGCTGATCGCCAAGATGGTGGACGAACTCCGCCGCAACGGGGTGGAACTGCGCAAGAAGGTGCTCGTCGAGCGCATTCTGGTCGAGGAACGCGGCGGCCGGAAGGTGGCCGCTGGTATCGTCGCTCGGGGTGGGCGTGTGATTCGCGCGAAGGCGGTCCTGTCCAACGCCAACCTCAAGACCACCCTATTCCGCCTTGCCGGCGAGGAGCACCTAGCCCCGGACTACCTCGCGGCCGCCCGCGCGGTGCGCGTCAACTCCAGCTCTTGCCAGGTTTACCTCGGCATCCGCCGCGGCGAGTCCATCCCCCACATCGGCGACCTCGTGTTCACCTCGGCCGCGCCCCGTTTCAGCAGCGTCGAGCTGACCGCGTTCGACACCACCAGCCGCACGTTCTCGGTCTACTATCCCGATACCCGCCCCGGCTCCGACCGCTACGCGATCGTGGTCTCCCTCAACGCGCGCCACGAGGACTGGCAGGGCCTCACGGAGGAGGCTTACGCCCGCGCGAAGGAACGTCTCATCGAGGAATCGATCGTCGCGCTCGAGCGCTACATTCCTGATGTCCGGGGCAAGATCGACTGGCGTGAGGCCGCCACGCCGCGGACGATCGAGCGCTACACCACGCACTGGGCGGGCACCTCTTTCGGCACGAAGTTCGAGGGGCTGAAGGTCTCGATGGACCTGCCCGATCAGCTGCCGGGCCTCTTCCACGCCGGCTCCGTCGGGATCATTATGTCCGGCTGGCTCGGCACGATCAACTACGGGGTCATTGTGGCGAACAGGATCGACAAGGCCCTTCATGCCGAAAAGCGTGCCGCCGCCTCATGATCGCCGTCACTGACCTGATTCCGCACCGGCCGCCGTTCCTGTTTGTCGACGAGATCGTCAGCCGGGGTCCGGGTACCCTCGTGGCTCGCCGGGTGTGGCGGGCGGAGGAGGATTTCTATCGTGGGCACTATCCCGGCGCGCCGATCACCCCCGGGGTGCTGCTCTGCGAGGCCGTGTTTCAGGCGGCCGCCTGCCACATGGCCCTGAAGGCTCGGGAGGCTGGCGCGGCGCCCGGCGAGGGGCTGCCGCTCATCGCCAAGATCTCGGAGGTGCGGTTCCGTCATCCGGTCTATCCGGGTGACCGCGTGTTACTTGAGGTGAAGGAAAAGGATGCCCTTGGTGGATTCACGATGCTCGCGGGCTCCATCCGGCGCGAGGACGGGGTACGCATCCTCTCGCTCGAGTTTGCCGTCGCCTGGAAGGCACCGGCCGGCGGCGCCGCTCCATGAGTGATTTCCTGCAGCTGGCGGGCCGCACGGTGCTGGTGACAGGCCTCGCCAACCGGCGGAGCATCGCCTGGCACATTGCGCGCACCCTAGAGGAGCACGGTGCCCGGGTTGTTTACAGCGTACGCTCCGCGGCGCGCCGGCAGTCGCTCGCCGGGCTACTCGGCGACCGGCCGACGTTTCTCTGCGACGTGGAGGAGGAGGGGGCGGCGGCCCGGCTCGCGGGCGAATTGCAGGCGGCCGGCCTCGGTCCGCTGCACGGCGTGGTGCATTCGATCGCGTTCGCCAACTACCGGGAGGGGCTCAAGCCGTTCCACGAAACCGGCCGGGCGGATTTCCTGCAGGCGACGACGATCTCCGCGTTTTCGCTGGTGGAGCTGTCTCGTGCGCTCAAGCCGCTGCTCGCGGCGGACGCCTCCGTGGTCACGATTGGGATCTCCTCGCTGCAAGTCACGCCGGGGAACTACGGGTATATGGGGCCGATCAAGGCCGCGCTGGAATCCTGCGCGCGCTTCCTTGCGAAATCCTTCAGCGCTGACTCCGCCGTCCGCTTCAATGTGGTGGGCGCGGGTCCGCTCCGCACCAGCTCGTCGGCGGGAATCCCCGGCTACCTCGAGAGCTACCTGTATGCGGAGAAACTGACGTTCCGTAAACGGAGCCTCACGACGCAGGAGGTAGCCGACGTCGCCGCGTTCCTGCTTAGCCCGCGCAGCAGCGGCCTAAATGGGACAACCGTGGTCGTGGATGCCGGCCTCGGCTGCAATACCTTCGACCAAGAGGTGGTCCGTCTGGCGATGCGACCGTGAGGACCGGGATGCAGTTCACGGAAGTCTGCCTCGAGTCGCTGGCGACCGCGTTGCCGGACGAGGAGCTGACGTCGGCGGAGATCGAGCGGCGGCTCGAACCGCTCTACACCCGTTTGCGCCTGCCAGCCGGCCGGCTGGAACTGATGACAGGCATCCGCTCGCGCCGGATGTGGCCCCCAGGCACCCGCCCCTCCGCCGCCAGCGCTGCCGCCGGGAGCGCCGCGCTCGCGCGCTCGGGCCTCGCCCCGTCTCAGGTGGAATTGTTCATCCATGCCGCCGTCAGCCGGGATATGCTAGAACCGGCCACGGCCGCCTTCGCGCACCGCCTCATCGGGCTGCCCGACTCGACGCAGATCTTCGACCTGTCGAACGCCTGCCTCGGCTTCCTCAACGCGCTGACCGTCGCCGGCGCGATGATCGAGTCCGGCCAAATCCGCTGCGCACTGGTCGCTGCAGGCGAGAATGGACG